>JAHHIL010000023.1 GCA_019358975.1 Trichocoleus desertorum ATA4-8-CV12 | reverse complement strand
GAGTCTTCTCCCAGTCCTCCTGGCTGGTCCCATCGATTAAATCGAGCAAGTTCTTTTCCATCCCGTCAGCCTAACAGTTGACTCCAATTCCCTCAACTCCCTATCTCATACCCCCTGAATGATTACTAATTTTCAATCTGACTTTTGCCTAAGCCAAGAGTCGCTAAACTTTGCTCTAAGCTCAACTCTTCCTTCAAAAAAGCTTTTTTGAATTTGATGTTTTTATTCATAAGAAACTGTTAATTTTAATAAATTACTGTTCTGTTACTTACAAAAGCTGATGATTCCTAGTCCCCTAATAAAATCCGAATAGCTCTTAAAGCTTGACCTCGCTTGCCATTCGATACTTTTGAAAACCAGTAGTGCGACTCTTCATTGCTCATCGCAGTCACCCCAGCTGTAATATTGGCAATTCGATCTGGTTTGGATAAAGGCTGTAATGCCTGAAACAACAACGCCAAATTTACCCCAGACTCCTCGCTCAACACATAAGGAGATTGGCGATCGCGCTTCAACGTCTTTGGGTCATAGTCATTGGCCTTCAAGCAAGCATAAACCGCCTGCCGAGCCTGAACTAAAGCAGTCCCCTTCAGCCGCCCAATCCGCTTCGCCGCTGGACGCTTCTTTTCGCCTGCTCGCTTGTAAGCACACTGATACAGCTCCAAGGCAAAATCATTGTTTTCTAAGGGAACCACCCGTAACTGAAACTCTTGCATGAGCGATCGACAATCATCACGATTTTTAGTCTGGTAGGGTAAAGTGACCTCCTGCCCTACCAGACTAATATGTTACCTTGACACTCAGGTTTAATCGCTCAACCGGATTTCGACCCAAAGCCTGGGCGATCGCACTAATCTCAACCCCGCCAGGAGCGACCGGAGACTCAAATCTGAAACTGAGCGTCATGGATACCGTCGCCTGCACCTCTGGTGTGTTCAACAGAGCATTAGTGGGGGTGAAGAAGCTTTGAAAACCCCGCATTGGCCCCTGATATTCCAACCTGACAAACTGCTCACCCGTCTGAATCATCACCAACTGCTCAATTTCTAACGGGAAGCGGGCCAACAGCGGTAAAGCAGTTCCTAACTTGCGGTAGTCGATCACCTGACCTACCGAAATCTCCATTGTTGTAATCTGCTGAATTTTCAGATCTTGAACGCGATCGCTCAAGTCATTAAACACACTGTTAGGGCTACCCTCAAGACCAAACTCTGCTGGCTTCGTGTCGAAGATTGTGCCCCCCTCAGCCCCACTAGGCGTTGGACTTGAACCACCGCCGCTATAGATGACTGCTTGGGTTTCGGCTGCTGCGGTTTCATCCTTCCCGTAGTCTGCAACCACCCGAAACTTTGCCGTCTTCTGAATCGTACTGCTGTGTTCATCCGAGGGACGAAACTCCGCTGACACCAGTTCGCCATCTTTGTA
The DNA here is from genome assembly GCA_019358975.1 of Trichocoleus desertorum ATA4-8-CV12. Lineage (NCBI taxonomy): Bacteria > Bacillati > Cyanobacteriota > Cyanophyceae > Leptolyngbyales > Trichocoleusaceae > Trichocoleus > Trichocoleus desertorum. The sequence continues at coordinate 70,848 of JAHHIL010000023.1, read as the reverse complement.
AAGAGCCACCGTCAAGGCCCCCCTCGCCCGCCATCGAACTTGTACTGTTTTATCCACTCCCGACCCTGGCATCACTTGGGCACTCAGCTCAATTTCTCGTGGCTCTGGCGGCTTGAGAATTCCCCGACGGTACAACTCCATGCGATCGGAAAACTCAATTATTTCGGGGAGAACCAAGGGAGCACCCGTCTTAATAAAGAGACGCTCTCCAGCCTTCATATCCCACTGTCCCTCAGACAATCCCTTACGGATTGTGTCTCTCAGCTTCGAGACTTCCGCATCCAACAAGATATTCAGGCTCAAATCCTTAGCAAACGCTTCCCGTAACGATTTAGTTGTCCAGTGATCCAAGCCCGCAGGCCAGACTTTCTGCAAAACGTAAGCAGGTGCAAAGGGCGCAGCATCCTCAGCCCGAATCTTGCCGCAGTCTTTCAATGCCTTCAGCACTACATCTTGTTGGTTATTTTTGCCTTTGACATCACTGGCATCCTGAGCAGGTAAAACGTAGTGCATTAATCCTTTTGGTGCTTTCACAGGGTCATTAGCTGGGTAAAACAAGTGCCGATACGCATTCGTTAACGACACGCGCACTGCCAAGTCCATCTCCCCTTCTTTTTGCTTGAGCTGCTTCTGTTGGCTATCCGACAAATCATCAAGCCGATTTTGGCTTCTCAAAATGCTTTGAATCGCTCGGTATTCTCTAGCATTGTCCACAGCTCTAGCTAGCTCTGGCCGATTCGTTACCAAAAATAGCAGTCGATTCCGAAAAGTCCGAAACTTCCCTGACTCTCCGGTGTTGTTGAAAATCTGCTCCAACAGTGCTGGAGGGGCATCCATCGCGCCTGAAACGGTAGCTTCTTGAAAATCAATTAAACACAGGGCAATATCATCGGCCTTGTCTTCAACATCATGGGCTCCTTCCGGTGCGGTCACTAGCGTAAACAGTTTGCTAGCAAAGATGGTGTCTCGACGAGTGCGTAAATCTTCCTTCGCCTCTGTAACTCCAACTTGCTCCTTTTCCTCAGCAATAATTTTGTTGATCGATGGCTCTTCTTTGAACCGAGCGATCGAGGTGATGGGATCATCATCCAAATACCAGGCAACTTTGCACAAGTTCTCCAGGGCGCGATCGATGAAACTAATTTCTAGCCCTGGGGTTAAAAGCGACAAGTTTAATTCCGCTCGCCGCACCTCTGATGAAATGCCTTGAGTTAAAGAGTGCAGGAAAATGGTGCGCCCTAACCACGATGAAAAGGGTGGCTTCCCAGCAGCCAGCCATTCTCGGTCATTGACCTGAGCATGTCCCTCCCGACCATCCGGGTTATAAATATTAGCTTGGATCGGCAGGCGCATCAAAGGCCGTTGCAATCGTGAAGTTAAATCATTGGTGACTTCTGCCTCAATTCCCACCGGGACATGATGGGGATGAATCAGAGGTACCCACTCAGGATGCTCATGTTGAGCGATCGTCCAGAGATAGCGCACTAATAAAGCAAATAGACGTAATGCACCTCTCGTGCGTTGAAACTCAGGAATTGAGGCAATTTTTTTAGTCAGTAGGCTAAACAGTTCGGGATGAAACGGGTAACTAGACGCGATCGCCTGAGCATAGCGAGCGTCTTGGCAGCCTTCTGGTAGAGTCATCCGGCTAGTTCGATAGGCTTGCAAGTACTCGGTAGCTGCGTTGGCTGCGGCCTCACTACTGACGCTAAAGAACAGCCGTTGCTTAACGATGTTGTAGATTTCAACGTCGGTGCTGGGGCTGAGTACTCGTTCTTGGCGAGCAGAGGACTGAATCAACTCTCGTAGCTCTGTAGTCTCTTCACCAAAAGCATCACTTGCTGAAGCTAAGGTGTAGACAAACACGAGATGGTTACAAGCTGCGGCTAAATCCATCAGTGAGAACAGAAACGCCACAACCTGCTTCGCTAGCGTACTGTTACCCACAGTTGTTGCTTCCGCCGACCTCAACAAGCGGGCAATCTCATCCAGAATAATCAAAGTTGGCTTGCCACTGATCAGCCGCTCTAGCACGGAAGTACCGGGACTAATCTTTTGTGTGTCTGATCCCTTGAGCAGCCCATAGCCTTCAATCCCGCCAATCTGGTAAGCGATTTCGCCCCATAACGTGTAGGTTGTAATGCCGCTTTCCGGGTGGTAAATCCCATTCACCGGATCAGAGTCTCGTCCATCGATCGCCGCTACCTGGATCGGTCGATCTGGAATTAAATCTAAATCAGCAAAACGTTGCAACCCATCAATCTGGCGTCCTTGCTTACAGACGTGCCAGAGTGCGATCTCATCATGAGTTTTACCACCACCAAAACTGGTCTCCAAGCGAATAATCGGTGACCCTGCTGTCGCACCTACCAGGCGACCAAACACTTCCTTAATCAACGTTTTGAGGCCATCAGTTGGGAAAGTATTAGCAAAAAACAGATTGGGATCTTGATAAACCTGAGGAGCAGAGCGTTCAACTACTAACCGGAGTTTGGCTGCAAATAAGTCAAGGGAAAGCTCACCGGAAAGAATTTCTTCTCTCGGTACGCAAGTATTGAAGACTGATGGCAGCACAGTGGTTTTACTCCTTTCTAGGTCAGTGTCTTAAGAACTCCAAGCGTCCTAGCTCAATCAGGCTTTTGAACTTGAAGCCAACTACTCTTCAAAATTCCCACTATTCTGGCACTGCTGATCGCGATCGCCATAAGCAATCTCAACTGAATCAGTCCCTAACCCCACAATGATCTCTTGGTTGGCTCTCAATGTCTTGTCGCTGTGACAAGACACAATATATTAAACTATGCTCGAACTTTAAGAGGCTCTACGCTTCACTGGGTCATACATCTTCCTAAGTTCCCTTAACTGCTCTGGCTCGGTCGCTACAGTAGTCCAGATGTAATGAGCCAGCGCTAACCGTTGCTTGTGCTTATCGCTGAGAACTCTGTGGTGCTCACCGCGTGAAAACCAATGATTTACGGTCGTCAACGAGCAATCACAAATTGATGCGAGTTCTTCGCGGGATACGTCCCAGAATTTTAGAAATTCATCAAGCTCCATTTTTGCTTATAGCTCAAAGCCACTTTATCTGACGCTCTAGTGTCCCCAAATAAATATTGTTAGGCAAGATTTACAATAAAATTCTTGCCACTATGACAAGATCTATGTTTAGAATAGGACTCAAACAAGTCGGACTTCAGTTCTATGACGATCAGAACCATCCGATGCTGCCTTTGTGCCAATGAGGCAACTCGAAAACTTTTCTGGGAATCAATGGTCATCTATTCACTTTTAGTGAATGCTTTGCTCCAAGGAGTTGCTGAAGATTCTCAATTTTCGGAATGGCAGCGTAAAGGAGCAATCCCCAGACAATCCCTTGAGCAAATGATTGCATCCTATGCAACCAAGCTTAATTCACAAAACCTCCCAGGTCGCTTTCGAACTTCAGCCATCTTAATGACGCAATACATCTATAAATCTTGGTTCGCCTGCCAGAAGCAAAGACAGCACCGTCTTCGTGGAAAGAAGCGTTGGTTGCAGGTTGTAGAGTGTGATTCAGAATTGGCAAAGATCTCTACGTTCACCCCAGAAGCAATTCGAGCCAAAGCTCAGGTCATTCTTCACCACTTAAGCTTTGAACGAAAACTAACAGGCAAACATTTACTGGGTGGTTTATTAGATGCCTTTGACGCGACAACTGATGTTCTGAGCCGCCGAGCTATTATCCATTTGCTCAAAAACAAGTTAACAGTCAGTGAGCAAGATGAATCGTTAGAAGATTGGAACCAACGACTTGAGAGCAAAAGAATTGAAATTGAGCGCCTTGAAGAGCAACTTCAAAGCCAGCTTCCCAGAGGAAGAGACCCGACAGGAGAGAGATTTATTGATGGCTTACTAACGGCCACAGCCTTCCCTCAGCATAATAACCCCGACCAAATTGAGGCAGAGTTTGATGAGTGGCGCGAGCAAAAGCAAATTCAGCTATTCAATTCCCTTCCCTATCCCATCATTTTTGGTAGTGCCGACGATCTAAACTGGTCTACTGAAAAAACGGGTCTTGCAACTGAGCAGGTCTTAGCCAAAAGTCCAAAGCGTAAAAAGAAAAAAGCTAAGCAACCGACAGAAAGAGTTTGTGTTCGTTTTAAGGGCTTTAAAGACCACCTTTTCAAAATCCAGTGCGATCGCCGTCAGCTGCATATCTTTCGACAATTTCTCCAAGACTATCAACTGCATTTCCGATCACCTGACACAGAACGCTTCTCACAATGTCTATTTGCCCTACGGTCAGCTCGGTTAATATGGCAGGAGGATGATCAGAGCCATCATAAGAAGGGAAAAGTAACTCATGACCTAGCTCCTCAAGAGCGCTCTCCTTGGGAGACCCATCGTTTATACCTCCATTGCAACATTGACATGCGTTTACTAACAGCAGAAGGGACAGGGCAAGTATGCCAAGAGGAAAAATGGAAAACGCTGAAGAACTTGAAAGGTCTAGACCAATTAACAGAGTCGCAATGGGAAGAGCAAGGTCTGACCCAAAATCAGCAAATCCATATCAAGCGTCAGCGTTCAACCCTCGCTCGACTCGACAATTCTGCTCCCCAACGTCCCAGTGTTGTCTCTTGTCAAGGGAATCCTTTAATAACTGTTGGAATTAGCCTTCACCCTCAAGCACCACTCACTGCTTGTGTGATTGACCTCAAAACTGGAGCAATTTTGAAGTGCCAGACGACGAAGCAACTGTTGAGGAATCCTAAGATTAAATCCAAGCATTGCCATCGCAGTTTTCTCCAATTACGCTTAAGGCAGTGGCGGCTGGTGAATAAGCTACATCAAAGACGACAACGTCGCCTACTTCAGCAAAAACAAGAGCAACAGCAAGATCGATACCGAGAAAGTCAGACAGAATCGAACCTAGGCTTGTATGTGGAACATCTTATTGCCTCTCGGCTGGTCCACTTAGCTCGGCAATACCAAGCAGGTAGCATTGCAGTACCAGATCTCAAACATATTCGAGAAATCCTTGAAAGCGATATTCAAGCCAGAGCTAGGCAAAAATTTCCTTATCAGATAGAAGTTCAGCAACAGTATGCGAAACAGTTTCGTCGGAGCTTACATCGCTGGAGCTACAGCCGATTAGTGCAATGTATTCGGGAACGAGCTGAGCGGGAAGGTATTCTCGTGATTACGGGTCAACAGCCTAGCCAATCACCTCCTGAGCAAAAGGCTAAAGAAGTGGCAATCTCTGCCCATAAGCAGCCCCTGTAGGGAACTAAATCAGTTTTGCACCTTGACAATCTAATCATTCATCCAATAGCGCGCTGATCTCTTTCGAGTCAGTGACAAGTGTGGGGCAGTTTAATTGCTTTCCGCCCCAGGTAGTTGTCCGCTTCTTCTATGGAGTTGCTTCATAGATGTGGTGCAGGGTCGCGCCTAGCATCAGGAGGCTATGTTTTTATAGTTACGATTATCCCACCTTAACTATAAGGATACAGGGAACCCTGTCGTGGCAGCTACTGAATCGCCTCCGAGCAAGGAGGAACCCTCCCTTATCTTTGACAAACCGAAGTGGGAGCAAAATCCTAGGAGGTTCGCCAAAACTCAAACCTGCTGGGTATAAGCAGTTTAGCGGTACTTTTATCAGTTCTGTTTTATGGCATGAGTCATTCCTTTACCAAAATTAGTTGAGGTTTGCCAAAATGCCTCAACTAATTCAGTCTAGATAAGAGTTTGAATGGCCGGAGCCGCATCCGCTTTCATCCGATTAGGCGGGCTGAAGGGATTCCAGATAGTGACCACCTGAGTACAAAACTTGGAGTCGCATCCGCCTTCATCGGATTAGGTGTTTCTAGATCCAGTAACTTGTTAGTCTCAAGGATTGTTTAGACAAAGCGTTATAGTACTTGTACGGGCCTCAATATGTTTTTAGGCAATTCAGGGCTAAACATTCTACGTTGTTATCCCTTGTAGTCTCAGGTTGGGTTGAAAGGCGCACTTCAATGGCATTTCATTGATGCCTAAGGCAAATGTTTGGAATGCTTCTGCTAAAAGCTCTCCAAAGCCATCTTTTGGAACCCTACTTGTAATCTAGGACTCTAAAGGACAGCTTTACGTCTTAAAGAACATCTCTCACTAGCTCTTCTATAGCAATAAATTTCAAAGTGGTGGGTTAAGCCCTTAAAGTATCGGAAAGACACCACAGTCTAAGACTGCTGAGGCAGTTTTGTGAAATTAATTCTTTAAAACTGCTTATTTGAGCAGAAATATCAATGTTATGGCTACAAAGATACGTCAAAGCCGCACAGCTACATATTTTTCACGGGAGTTGTGAAATTAATTCTTTAAAACTGCCCATTAATTCTTTAATAGACATTAGGTATGGAGCTAAGCGGATTCGAACCGCTGACCCCTTCAATGCCATTGAAGTGCGCTACCAACTGCGCTATAGCCCCTTGCATTTCGCGTCTATAATCATGCCTTGATTTGTAGAGATTCGTCAAGCCTATCTGGAAAATCTTTAAAGTTTTAGGTCTTGAGCAATAGAGTAGAGGTACATTGCTGAGTCATGTTGCTTCTAGTAGTTAAGAGATTGCGGAAGGCTTAAAATTAAAGACTGCTTGCTGCTCTTTAGCTGTGTGTGCTGTTTTACCATGACTGAAACTCCCAATCCAAATTTTCAAAATCCCCAAGATGCTGTGGATACAGATGCTCTGTTGCGATCGCTACGTCGTAAGGAGGGGAGCTGGGTACAGTGGGGCCAAGCTTGTCAGCAGTTGCAACGAGCAGGCTTCAACCCCCAAAAAATTTTTGAGGAAACAGGATTTGAGCCAATTCAGCAAAATCAAGTGATTGTAGGATCACAGGTTTTTACTTCTATGGTGAGTGCAGGCGTTTCGGAAGCAACGCGACAGCACTTTGAGCATAAAGGTAGCGATGTGTTGTATGAGTTCCGGATCCTGACTCAGACAGACCGAGCCGCCGCAGCAGATCTGGCGTTTGAGAAGAACATTGATATGGATGACGCGCGTGATCTAGCCAAAGCTATGAAAGATTTGTCTCCCCGGAGCACTCCACCAGAGGGTTTCACCAAGCACCCGGGCGATGCGATCGCCTACCAATGCTGGAAACTAGCTCAACAGCATGCTGATCTACAAGACCGCTCTCGTCTGATCGCTAAAGGTTTCCGCTTTGTTAACAGCACCACGGCACGGCAAAAACTGGAACACCTACTCACCGACTTTGGCGTTACTTCCTCGCGTCCCACGCCTCGCTTACCAATTTATCGCCTAGAACAAGAAGAAGAACTGCCACGAGTGCTACCTGTCGTGGGCAAATTGCCTTTGACTCTAGACGATTTGCAAGCAGCGCCACTGACTGAAGAGATCGGGGCATTTCGCATGGTGAAATTCTCTGGAACTGGAGCTTGGGTGCCTGTCCCAGGTTGGAAAGTGCTCTTAGGTGCTGAAGATCCAGTGGTGTTGCTGTGTGATAGCGATCGCTTACCCACCCCTTTGGCAGGACCGCCAGAAGAAGTATTAGTTGTGGTAGACCGAGCCCAGCGACAGTGGGATGCTAACAGCTATTTTGTAATAGCTCAAGAGCAAAATCTGGAGTTGCAATGGTTTGATGAGGCACCTGGCATTCCCCTATTAGGCCAAGTGATTCTGGTAGTGCGTCCGAAACGGATTGTAGATGAGGGCCTCACCAAGGATATGTGGCAAATTGATGACTAATTTAAGGTTAGAGGGTTTAGAGGTTTGTCAGGAAACCTTGAAGAAATATTTCCTGAATTGAGCACATTTCAGGAAAAACTGTCATAATTGATACAGAAGTGAAAACGAAATCGTTCATTTCTTTGGGTAAATTGAGTTATTAAAGGCTGAAAGTACCCAAGAAACGGAAGTAGGGAGTGATCCCGAAGGAACGCGCCTCATATCACTACAATCCTAATTTGAGGCGAAAATCATGCAACTAAATTATCGTGGTAGCAAATACGAGTCCAATTCTCCTGCGGTTGAAACCAACGTTGGGGAGACTGGCAAATATCGGGGTTTAGACTGGCGTTTTCGGAATCTTAAGAAAGCACCTGTTCAACAGCCTAGCTTAGATTTGAAATACCGGGGTGTGGCTTATCGTACCAACCACAACTTGGAAGTTAGTGAGCCAGTTTTGGCAGCATCAACTGCGGTTGAGCCTACTAGAGTGAGCGGTTTATCGACTGAGGCCAAAGCTCGCACTCGGATGACCCAACAGCATCATCTAATTAAGAATCGCCAGCAAACGCTACTCACTCGTTCTGCGGCTGAAGCAGGGTTGACTCATCTGAGCAATTATTGGAACCATATTCAAGGTGACATTCATCCTACGTTTCGGCGCGATTATGAGCGCAGTCATGTTTCTTTCAGCTAGTTAATCGGTACAACTTAATCTCTATACCCCTGCTCTGCGGGGGTATTTTTTTAGGTGAAGTCGCTATTTTGAATCTATGTCCTCACAGTCTTATGATTTGATTCTGCGTCATTGTCGTTTGTTGCGATCGCCCAATTCTTTAGAGTCTGTGGACATTGCGATTCAAGCAGGTAAAATTGCTGCGATCGCGCCTCACATAGAAGCTACCGCCCTGCAAGAGTTGGATGTACAGGGACAGTTGGTGAGTCCACCCTTTGTTGAATCTCATATCCATTTAGATTCAGCTTCGACGGCAGGAGAACCGCGATGGAATCAAAGTGGTACTTTGTTTGAGGGGATTGAGATTTGGCGCGAACGTAAGCAAAGTTTGACGCTGGAAGATGTGAAGCAACGTGCGATCGCCACGCTCAAGCAACAGGCGATGCAGGGAGCGTTGTTTGTCCGCAGTCATGCTGAGTGAAGCAAATTTGACCGCGTTGCAAGCGTTACTAGAAGTTCGAGAGGAAGTGAAAGATTGGATCACCTTGCAAGTGGTGGCCTTTCCTCAGGATGGAATTTATGGTGGCCCTAAAAATGAGGCATTAATGGAGGAAGCCCTAAAACTCGGTGTGGATGCGGTGGGGGGGATTCCTCACTATGAGCTGACGCGAGAAGATGGAGTGCGATCGGTGCAGCGAGTGTTTGAGTGGGCGCAGCAGTATGATCGCTTGATTGATGTACATTGTGATGAAATTGATGATGATCAGTCTCGGTTTTTGGAAGTAGTGACGGCATGCGCAATTCGCACTGGGTTAGGACCACGAGTGACGGCAAGCCACACGACGGCCTTTGGGTCTTATAACAATGCCTATGCTCAAAAGCTGATGGGGTTTCTGCAACGAGCACAGCTTAATTTCATTGCCAATCCGTTGATTAATATCACGTTGCAAGGGAGAACGGATACCTACCCCAAACGCCGAGGTGTAACGCGGGTGAAGGAGCTATGGCAACAGGGATTAAACGTGAGTTTAGGGCATGATTGTGTGCAAGACCCCTGGTACAGCTTGGGTACGGGTAACATGCTGGATGTGGCGTTTATGGCGGTGCATGTTTGCCAAATGACGGGGATGTCAGAGATCGATGCCTGCTATGACATGGTGACTTGGCATGGAGCCAAGACGCTACATTTGGCAGAGGAGTATGGGGTAGATGTGGGGAAACCTGCAAATCTAATTGTGTTGAATGCAAGCGATCGCTATGATGCCATCCGGCGTAGAGCAGGGGTGAGATATGTGATTTCGCGAGGGAGATTATTGGCGGAGATGGCGGCGGCAAAGATGAGTTGGTATGGGTGATGAGGTTGGTTATCTCTTTGGAAATCCGAGCCTTGGGGGCACTCGCCCCCAAACCCCCGCTGAGGGACGGTTGCGTCCCCCAGACCCCCTCCAAAAGGATATATTTACTCCCCCTTCTTTTTTAAGCTCCCCTTCCCACCCCTGCGGGGAAGCAAGCTACAGCAGGGAAGGGGCTGGGGGTTAGGTCATCTACTCTTGATTGTCTAAACTGGGGTTGGCTTGTTTGAAGGGGAGGGCTTCGTTGATGCCGTCCATCTCTTGTTGTTCTAGTTCATTCACTTCACGGATATACGATCGCAGGATTTGGCTGAGGCGTTTGTCGTAGAAGCGGTGCAGGCTGTGGTTAGGGGTGGCGGGAAAGCCCCGGCGTTTTTTGTGACGACCGCCCGCGCCAGGATCGAAGGTTTGGATGCCGTTGGCGATCGCCCACTCAATCGGGGTGTAGTAGCAAGCGTCGAAGTGGAGGCAGTCAATATCTTGCTGGCTACCCCAATAGCGTCCGTAAAGGCGATCGCCCTTGGTGAGGCAAAAGGACATACCCATTGGCTGGCGGGGATCTTGTTCGCTGTAGGCGGCAACGAAGACAACACGATGACGATAATGGGGCTGGAGTTGCTCGAAGAAGCGACGAGTTAGATATTTGCTGCCCCACCAGCCGAATTTGTCGCAGGTATCGGCGTAGTAGGTATACATTAACGAGAATAGAGAGTTAGGGATATCTTCTCCAGTGAAGGTTTTCACCGTTAGGCCAGCTTTTTCGACTGCTTTGCGTTCTCGCTTGATGTTGCGTCGTTGGTTGGCGTTGAAAACATTCAAGTAGTCATCAAAGCTTTGGAAGCCGAGGTTGCTCCAGATGAAGCTATGGTGCAGCCAAGTGGTGAAGCCGTGGCGCTCTAGGACAGGTCGCCATTCGGGATCGACGTAGAGAAAGTGACACCCAGAGATACGGTTGCGATCGCAGAAGTGATCGATTTCGTCTAGCATCATTTCCACGATTTCGTCTTCATCTTCGCCGGGAGCAATCAGAAAGCGATAGCCCTCGGCAGGGGTGAAGGGAGACATGCCTAAAAGTTTAGGGTAGTAGCTGACGCCTAAGCGTTGGGCTAAGTCGGCCCACTGCTGGTCGAAGACAAACTCACCGTAGCTGTGGCCTTTGAGGTAGAGCGGGGCAGCAGCGATCAAGTGGCGATCGCGCCAAACGGTGAGGTGATTGGGCAACCACCCCGCTTTAGCCGTGGCACTACCCGAAGTTTCCATATTATTCAGCCAATCCCACTCAAAAAACGGTGTTTTCAAGGGCAGGGCTAAAGCGTCCCATTCGGCTTGGGGCACCTCAGAAATTTTGTTGATCCAAGCGAGAGAATAACGGGGCTGGAGTTGTTCGACCATGATTGCTGGAGTTAGGGCCATCCGCTCTCTAGCGTAATTCAATCTTTTCCGCGTTGCAGGCGATAGTGCAGAAAAACTTCGGGGCCGCAGGTTTCTACTGAGCGCAATTCTAGACGGGGAGCCAACTCCGCCGGAAAACCTACACCTTGCACCGGAGTCGGCGCGATCGCTCCGCCCAGGATCAACGGGCAAACCGTCAGCCACAGTTCATCAATCAAATCCAATGCCATCAAAGAGGCCACCAACTCACCCCCTCCTAGCACCGCTAACCGCTGAATCCCTAGGCTTGCTAATTGCTGCAACGCCGTAACCCAATCCAAGGTTTGCTCAGCCGCCTCAGCCACTAGAATGCGCTCAAAACCCGTCCTTTCCTGCCAAGTCTTAGCGCCAGCCGCAGTCGTCAGCAACCAACGAGGAACAGGCTGCTGAAAAAAGCGGAGATTCGGGTCAAATTCAGCCAATCGGGAGCAGACCATTTGCACAGGCTGAGGCGGCTTCCCTTGCTGCGATCGCATTGCCAAAAGTTCTGGATGAGATACCCGCAGCGTTGTGCCGTAAGCGCGTAACGTACCCGCCCCAAATAGCACTGCATCCGCCTGAGCCACCTGTTGCTCCAAATGGGCTTTGTCTGCCTCAGAGCCAAAGCGAGCAGGCGATCGCGTTACATCAGCAATTTTGCCATCCGCACTCATCGCCAATACCACCGTGGTCTGTGGTCGAGAAGCAGAGTTATCCATAGAAGTTTTGTTTAAACTAGACGAATTGAGGACAATCTTACTGATGGTGTCAGTCAAAGAAGTAGAATATTGGGAACAACGGTATCACGAAGGCACAGACCGCTGGGATCTGGGGCAAGCTGCACCAGCGTTTGTCACCCTTCTCAGTTCGCCAAGTGCCCCTAAACCCGGTCGAGTTGCGGTTCTGGGCTGCGGTCGTGGTTATGACGCGCTTTTATTTGCAGCACATGGTTTTGACGTAGTGGGGTTCGACTTTGCCCCTGCCGCGATCGCCGCCGCTACCGCGCTAGCCCAAGCCAGCCAAAGCCCAGCTCAATTCCTCCAGCGCGATATTTTTGATTTAGCTGCTGAATTTCCGGGCGAGTTTGACTACGTAATTGAGCATACCTGCTTCTGCGCGATCGCCCCAGAGCAGCGACCTACCTACGTGCAACTCGTCCACACCCTGCTTAAACCCCAAGGTCAACTGCTAGCCCTTTTCTTCACTCACCACCGTCCGGGTGGCCCTCCCTTTGGCATTACACCCACCGAAATTCGGCAGTACTTCGAACCCCGGTTTGATCTTCTAGGGCTAAAACCAGTGACCAATTCTGTTCCAGAGCGGCAAGGAGAGGAGCACCTAGGCTACTTTCAACCTCAAGCTTAGTTGACATCACTTCTCACAAGCCTGCTCGATTTGATCCGCAGGGGCACCCTCTCTTCGTAGAATGTAGTCAGGGTCACAAATGTCCATTCTTTAAACGTTGCATCCCATGAGTCAACTTGTTGAAGCGGTTACTGCGCTCGATCACAAACTATCCAACCGCTACATCGAACTCGATCCAGGCGGCTACTTCATCATCTATATCGATCGCGAGGCCAACCAAATTTGCGCCAAGCACTACACCAACGTCATCAACGAGCGCGGTCTTGCCGTTGACCCAGAAACAGGCGAAGTGATTCCGGTTCGGGGAAAAATCGAGCGAACCCATACCAAAATTTACAGCGGCAGAAGTGCCAAAGAACTTTGCATCCAAATCTTTGAGTCCGAAGCAGCCAACCCCATCACCAGACTCGATCATGCCGCCTATCTAGGCCGAGAATTCGTCCGAGCCGAAATTGCGATGCTCTCAGGCCAGGAATACATTCAGGATTAGGCAAAAAGTATTAGGCAAAAAATTTCAGAGCTGGCTAAAGATGTCATGAACTATTGGACAAGCTACAAAACAGCTAAAACTAGTAATCTAGCAATTCTAGGTTAATCGTTCAGGATGAGTGAGTCGCGATCGCTTTTGTAGAACCGGAACAGCAGGGCTTTAACAGAAATTAACGGTATCAATTGCAGGAATTGGCTGAGGAAAATACGGAATACTGCAATCTAGGGTTGAAGCCTATTAAAGTCCACCTAGCGTTGGTTTTTGAGGCTAACCTCAAGACCGACTCGGAGGCGATTTTCAACTTTTTCGCTCGATCAAGTTGGGAGCCTCGGCATCTACCCCCCAAGTTACTTCACTCATCCTGAAAATTGAAAGTCACAACGCTACATGAATGGAATTGCTAGCCGTCAACATAGCATGGGCTGGGTCCGTGATTATCCAGATCACCGAGATCTCAGGTTGACCAGCCGAGTCGTGCAACCCATGATGGAAACTCTCCTGGGTCGCTCCGCAGAACTCGTAGAAAAAAAGCAGTTCAAGAAACTAGACCTGCCCGCTTTTGTCGATCTACGTCCGGGTTTCTCTCCGGTTGAAGATCAAGGCAAAGTAGAAGCTTGTACAGCCCATGTCGTTACTGCGATCGCAGAGTACTTGGAGCAAAAAGCTCTCGACGAGTACAGCCACCGCTCCCGCTTGTTTCTCTATAAAGCCACCAAAAACTTATTGAGGCCAATTATAAGTCGATCAATTATGTCCGCTTAGATACCCCAAACATCCAAGTTGATGAATTGTTGTTAACTATCAAAACTCAATTGGCGGCAGGCTTTCCCTTGGCGTTTGGCACCATGCTTTTTGATGCGCCTTTACTACATGCCACGCAACCTGAAACCTTGGGTCAACTTCCCTATCCATGCAACAGCGATCGCCCCAAAGGAGGTCATGCAATGGTTGCAGTTGGCTACGACGATTCTATGGTGATTGAGCATCCTAAAGCAGGGGGAAGCAAGAGCAAAGGAGCGATCCTAATCCGAAATTCCTGGGGTACGAGTTGGGGTAAAGAAGGGTATGGCTGGTTGCCCTACAAATATATTCAGGGTGGGCTTTCGGTGGACTGGTGGGTGCTTCTAAAACAAGATTGGGTAGATACTGGCGTCTTTGGCCTGAGTTGCTAAACCCAATGATCTTCAGCGTCATAGTCCTAGCTAAAAGTTTTTTCACTGCAACAGTCAGCAGCCTGAGAGTAATCTCTCCTGTTTCGCCTGCTTCTCAGTTGAATTGCTTTCTATTAATCAAAAACTAAGGAGATCTTAAACATGGCTCGCAATCGCAAGCAGAACAACGATTCCAACACTGATAACTCAGAGCTACAACCTCAGCTCGAAGCGATCGCCCCTGTAGATGAAGCAGTCGCAGGTGGGGTAGACCGCTTGATGGAAGTGATTGAGCGTAGTGTTGAGAAAATTGGCAGTGATGATGCAGAGCGTGAACTGCTACGCCAGGGAGTTACCACAGTTGTGCAGGATACGTTGTTAGAACTCCTGCGACCCCAAGATGCCAATATGGAATCAATGCCGATGGGCTTGGTGGCTCCAATTAACGAAAACTTGGCAATGGGTAATGGTAATGGTACGACAGAGCGGGCGATCGATGCAGCGGTGAGAGGTTCCCAGCAAACCGGGATGGCGTTTGTTGAATTCACTCAAGGATTAATCACAGGTACTTTCAACTCGATCATCAAAGCGACTATTGATCAGATGAAAGCTTACAGTGAGATGGTTGCTGAGCTGACCAAGAGCCTGAAAGAATTTGCTTCTGACAACGTATCAGACGATGCAGTCGCAGAAAAACTTGACCAACTGACGTTTACAGAAAAGGATACTACTGGAAAGGACAAAGCGTTCGGAGTCGTAGTGGGTGAGCCTCGACGAGCTTACCATCTCAAGCGCCTCTACTACATGGCACCTGTTACAGGTGGACACCGAGCGGAGATCTTGAGGCTTTTCGGGCAAGATGACATCGTTAAGTCCACCACTAATGTCATTGATGAAACAAAAGTCAAAGAACTCTTTGAAAGCGATTTTGATAAGGCCGATGGCATTGAGGCCAATAGTTCCAAAGTCTACATCAACACTGATATCAGTACCATTCAGACTGCCATCAAGCATGGTCTAGCCCGTGATGGCATGAACCAACTGCGGCAGATGGCACGCGAAGGGATGGCTCGGATTGTCATCACCGAGGGAGAAATTAATACCAAGCTAATTTTCCGAGTTGCCTCTACTGAGTCAAGCAGCACGAACACTGCTAAGCGAAATAGCACAAGTTATGGAGGTTCGGTCAAGGCAGGCGCAACCTGGGGTTGGGGCAATGCTAGCGTCAGTGCCTACTATAACAACCTCAGCGTCAGCACTGTAGATCAAACTTCTGTGGGCAACATTGAAACCCTGACTCAAATGAGTGGGCAAGTCACCCTGAAGTTCAAAACAGATTACAAGCCGCTAAACGACGGTACAGGTTCAGTAAAAGAGTCTGATCTAGCTCCCATCGTCTAGACGAAGTAGTTGGCTCCCCTTCCACACCCAGGAAGGGGCTGGGGCTTAGGTTTAAATTTTACTTGCAACCAGCACTTCTAAAACCTCAACTGCAAATTTATATCTGTAGAAACGACATGCCTTCTATCCACTTTAGTGACCTAGTCGTGATGACCGCCGGGGAGATGTCCCAAATCCCAGCGACTCAAGGAGTAGAACCGGACGACCTACCAGATCTCCTGGCTCAAGCGAATTTGCCTGAATCCGCCTCGGAACTCACTTCGGAACTCTCTTTGCCGAGCCTGATTTTAGATGAGATTGCTATCGATCTCCCTGTGCATTTTCATCTTTCCCCACGCTCCACAGGTTCGCTAGCAACCGCTCGACTGATGACTACCCTACCCTCGCCCCTAGTCACAAAGTCGGTTAACGCATTGAGCCATTTTAGAGTTACCTTAAAGCTAAATCCTTAAGGCTGAACTTTTGTTCAGTGATATCCATCTCAACGTGACATAGCTTCTGTGACCAATAGCGACCGCCCCTTCATCTCCAATGAGTCTCTCTCCAACGAACCATCAGCGCTGCCCAATGATGAGTGGCAGTTGTCGGAGTTAATTCAAATCATTACGGCAGAGTTGGATCAAGCCCAAGATACTTTGATCCTCAAGTCGCAAAATCGGCGGCTGTCAATGATGGTGAACCAGTTAAACCTAGATCTCCAAGTGGATGTGCGCCGTGACCCCGCAGGGCATCTCATGTTTCGCACTGCTCCGCCTGGACAAACTGGGGCTACCGTGCTCAAACTAGGTTTCACGCCAGCATTGGATACGCAAGTCCAAGAAACTCGCAAGTCTATTGACCTAGAAACTAACGAATATCGAACGTTAGAAACCTTACCGGATATTCAGAGTTCAGAGATTCAAAAGTTAAAAACGGTTGGCATCCATTCTGTAAATGACTTGGAAATGGTAACGCTAACACCTGCCATGCTGACAGAGATCTCATCTAAGAGTGGGCTAGACGAAGCGCGGCTGCGGCTGTGGCGACAGTTACCGTTTATCACCCAAATTAAACCAGAGAGTGGGGCTCCAGGTAGTATTGTGGTGATTGACGGCGGCAATCTGGGTGGTACTGACTCAGTAGAAGTTTACTTTCAAGACCAAGCAGCCAAGGTGAGCGATCGCACCAGTACCCGTCTCACGGTGGAGATGCCCAGAAATGTCATTGGCAGTGGCTTAGTATTTGCCAAAATCGCGAATCAGAAAATCAATTCTCTGCCTTGGCGAGCAGATGTCTGGGATCTCTATGTGAAAGATATTGTTTTAGAGTCATCCCTACCGCTGATCCAGGGGCAGGAAGCGACGTTTCGGGCAGTTTTGAGTAATCAAGGAACCGTCGATGCTACTAACTTCAATGTGAGTTGGCAGCTCTTTCAGGTGAGGGTGCGGAGGTGGCCGCTACCCAGTCCTAAGACTGAAACCATGCTCAGGTTTGAGGACGAGGGAGACGAAATTCAGGAATCAATGCAGGCGATCCAACAAGTCGTCTACGCTCATGCAGCACTGCGATCGCAGCAGCAATCAACCGATAACTCAATCAGCTTTAAATACAAGTTTGATCAACCTGGGGTTTACAGAATTCGTTTCACAGCAGATCCAGAGAACAAAATCTCTGATCTATTGCCAACCAATAACAGCTTCATTCGCGAGTTTGTGGTCAATCGTTTGCCCCCACCTCCTGCCCCGCCTCCGCCCCCTGCTCCTGTTTTCAACCCGTCGCCCAATCAGTTCTCGCCGAAGTCAGGCAGAGCGGGAGATAATGTGACGTTGGTGGGCAACTACTTGAATGTTGGCGAAGTTTCGGTTCGGTTTGGGGCTACCAACGCCACGATTGTGGGCACACCTACGGCAACGCAAATTGTTGTCAAAGCGCCTTCCATTTCGTCAGGCAACTGGCCTATCACGGTTCAAACTGGAGGCGGTACTGTCACGACCACAGATTCATTTACCGTCGCTGCAACCAGTTACTACGGCTCTGGAGGCGCGATCGGGAGCAGTCTTTTATGACCCAATCCATCACTCGCTCCGTGTGGTCGTTCTGGACAAAACCCTTCCGGGCCCATCGGCAGACGATTTGGTTCACTGAGAAGCATCATTTACTGGCCTGGATTTTATCCCTCGAAACAGCAAGAAAACATTATCCAGAAACTGCGCTAGTGACTGATGATGCAGGGGCGAAGATGCTGGTGGATGGTTTGGGTCTAGAGTTTGATACGGTATCTACCGAATTGAATGCTCTCCAGCACCAAGATCCGGATTGGTGGATTTTGGGCAAACTGTGGGCCTACCGTAGTCAAAGCCAGCCCTTTGTTCATGTCGATAATGATGTGTTTTTGTGGAAGCCGCTCCCTCCAGAATTAGATTCAGCTCCGGTTTTCACGCAGAATCCGGAGTCATTTGTCTTTGGGGAACATCATGCGACTTGTTGGTGGTATCGACCTGAACTGTTTGATCAGCGCGTAAAAAGTAACAATGGCTGGCTACCGAAGGAGTGGCACTGGTATTTTTCGGGTCGTCGCAATTTAGCTTATTGCTGCGGGATTATCGGTGGCAACCATGTAGACTTTATTCACCATTATGCCGATATGGCCTTGCAAATTGCTGCAAACTCTGGCAACCAGGCAGCTTTTGCCCTAATGGATAACAAGCTGGGCGACTCTCTCCTAATTGAACAATATTTCCTAGCAGCTTGCCTGGAATATCATCAACAGTCTGCCGAGTCCCGTTTTCCAGATGTCACT
Organism: Trichocoleus desertorum ATA4-8-CV12; assembly: GCA_019358975.1. Taxonomy (NCBI): domain Bacteria; kingdom Bacillati; phylum Cyanobacteriota; class Cyanophyceae; order Leptolyngbyales; family Trichocoleusaceae; genus Trichocoleus; species Trichocoleus desertorum. The sequence goes on along the minus strand of JAHHIL010000023.1, from coordinate 52,515 downwards.
ATGCAGTGCTTGTTTGATTCTCCAGAAACTGCTTTTGGCTCTAAACGACCCGTTGAGGTAGGTTATACTCACTTGATTGGAGAAGCAAAACGAGATGCCGCGATCGCTCAACGCCTAGAGACACGGGTAGCTAAGGATTATCCAGACCAGTATCAGCGGTGCTTACAATATCTGGAAAAAGTGGACTTTTTTCTAGGGAGCGATCGCAGTAGACAGTAATCAGACCACGATCGTACTTCCGGGCGACTGAGTTTTGCATTTCTCTTTTCAACAACAAAGGCTTCTCCCAGATTCAAGCTAAGAGAAGCCTTCATGACTGATGTCTTTTATACGGTATTGCTACAAAATGTCTTTAAGCTTCTCGCTTCTGACGCTTGAGGGTAGCAGCACCTAGACCAACTAGGGCAAACAAACTTAAGACGGCGGTAGGCTCAGGAACGAGAACGGGGTCTGAAACAGTGACAGTTCCAATCGTTGAATCGAGATTTCCAGGTGAGAAAGATTCAACGTTGTCAGCAAAAGAGATTGCAAATAAGTACTCTAAATCTAGAAATTCATTACCAGAGCCAGAGGTGAATGTTCCCTGGTCAAGCCCATCTAGAAGACCAGGCTGATTCAATCTGCCATCTACATAAAAACTGGAGTCAAAATCTGCGATCGCGCCTGGCTCTTTAGAAGAAAAAGAGAATGCAGGCACCACATCATCACCGCTCCAGCTCCAGAGCCAGGATTTCAATTCATTACTAGAAACGATTCCGTCTTCAGCATCCTTCTCATCAGCCACAATCGTCCCTGAAATGGAAGCGTTCTCACTTCCTTCCCACCAGCCGCTATATTCAATATCCCAAGCAAATGTTGCAGCACTAGCAGGGGCAGCGAGTGATGCCAACCCTAAACCCAAACCGATAGCCAGAAAAAAGCGTTTCATAAAATCACCTAATGAACGAACTATGTGGAACTGGTTAACAAAGCACAACCATGAGCAAAAGAACCTTGAGCAAAAGCAAGTTTCTGGTAATGAGCTTCTTTATGGTCAGAATGCTCGAAAACTCACTGCCGAGCGATCTAGGAACCAATAATGCCGCCGTTTTTTCGGGTAATCACAACGGTTGCGTCGCGAGGGATTTTGCCGCTTCTTGGGGGTGCTGGGAAATTAGTTAGGCTGGGGTCGCCGTCGCCTGGATGCTGGAGGTTAACGAACATCGTGCGGCGATCGGGCGTTACTGTAATGCCCGTGACCTCACAACCCGTTACACCTGCAAAGATCCGGCGGATCTCACCTGTATTTGTATCCGCGACGAGCATCTGGTCATTCAGCTTGACGCCATTGATTTCTGGCTGATCTCCATCAGTTTCAATAAACAGCCGTCCGTCCGGATCGGCCCAAAGACCATCCGGGCTACCAAAGGCACTTTTCTCGATCGAGTGTGTGTCTTTAGCCAGAACAAAAATGTCCCAAGTAAAGGTAGTGCCAACGTGGTTGTTGCTGTCACGCCACTTGATGATGTGACCAAAAGGGTTGGGTGCCAGGGGGTTAGGAGGGGTCGCTTCTGTGCGTCGGGTGTTGTTAGTGAGGGTGCAATAAACATCCCCATTCGGAGCAGTCGCAATCCATTCTGGACGATCCATAGGTGTGGCACCCAGCGTGTCAGCCGCGATGCGGGTGTAAGTCAGAATCTCAGCTTGGTCAGCAAACTTAGCCTTGAGGGCAGGGTTATTGATGCTGAGTTCGAGCCAGTTGCCTGTGCCGTTGTCATTAAATTTAGCGACGTAGAGCTTACCTTGATCCAAGGGGCTAATGTTACGTGCTCGCAGCGATCGCCAGTTGCTATCTGAAACAAACTTGTAGATGTAGTCAAAGCGCTCGTCATCACCCATATAAACCACGACCCGACCGCCTTGTCCAACTACGAGTTCTGCATTTTCGTGTTTAATGCGACCGAGTGCAGTACGCTTTACAGGGGTTTGAGAAGCATCCATCGGATCGATTTCGACCACCCAACCAAAGCGGTTTTCTTCGTTGGTATAGCTGGAATTTGAGAGATCGAAGCGAGGATCGAACAAGTGCCAGCCATAGCCAGCGCCACCTGCACTGAAGCCGTAGCGGGCTTGAGCTGCGGTGGGTGTCCAAGCTCCAGTAGCACCAAAGTAACCGTTAAAGTTTTCCTCACAGGTGAGGTAAGTTCCCCACGGGGTTTTACCGTTGGCACAGTTGTTGACTGTCCCCAAGGTCGGATTCCCCGCACGGGTTCTTAGCAGTCTGCTTTTGGCTGCTGGCCCGCTAAAGGTGACGGGTGTGTTGACATGAATGCGACGAGCATTGGGGCTGCCAACATTCTGCCACCTACCATTCACCTTTCTAATCTCAAGGACTGAAACACCATGAGCATGTTGAGAGAGCCGCACATCTTCCAGGCTCTCTGGTACTTCTTTGCCCAATACATGCTGATTAGTACCGAACTCGTGGTTAATCGCCAGCATGCCGCGATCATTTCCGTTACCAATTGGAAAGAGCCACATGCCGTCATGACCAATTCCCACCTGTTGAGTTTGTTGGGCAGCAGTGGGACGAGTATTGGGGTCGCCCTCGTAGGTGGAGCCACCGGGTTGAAGTGGAGTGCCCCAAGGGATCAGTACATCATACTGGTAATCGGATGAAATGCTAGGTGTGGGGCCTACAGCATCGGTAGGGCGGACAAAGGAAAAGTTGATCAAGCTGCCAGCCTGACTCTGGGCGATCGCAGTACTGGAGCCTGGAGACATAGCACCACTCCCACCTTGGGCGGTAGCCGCTTTAACCCCTTGAGCTAGAAGCTTGTTGCCAGCCAGTGCTGCTAAAAAGCCAGTAGCTGACAGCGCCGCTCCATGCCCCAAAACGTTACGTCGAGACATTCTGACTCGCAGCACATCCTCAAAGGAACGATTGCCCGATTTGTTGCTACTTCCATTATCGTGAATCACCTGTACTCTCCTCTCAATGTTGAACGCTTACTGTTGAATCTGTTTTTCTGTTTTTCTGCTTCTCTGCGATCGCGAACCAAGACTGACTTTTTTGAGCTAAAACTTTTGAGCTAAAACATGGTTAATTTCCCAACCCAAAGGTTGGATTTTCCCTTACAAGAAACACTTCTTTTCTCATGAGCAATCGCATTCATCAACTGGGCAGGAATTCTGACACCTGCTCCTGAGTGGCTAACCTTATTTGTCAATCACGCTTCAATCACGTCAGCCATCCAAACATCAATCCAAGTCACTTAGATATTCCTGAGCAGGTTGTCCAGTTAGACGACCTGAATCAAAAGCTTCATCAATTTGAAAGGCTCGTTCTAGCCCACTCACAGTAGTCGATCTGCTTGGAGCCATTGCTACTATTTCTGTCTGCTCATGCCGTTGTAGTAGAGCCTGGGAAGCACTGTAGTACTTGGTCCAAGCATTGACTTGGGGATTTTCTTGCCACTGAGTCCGAGAAACCGTCGTAGTTAGAATCGGAATAATTTCGCCGTGGCGATCGCCTGTAACCACTACTTGAATAGTTGACAGGCCAGGATTTTGGCCAAACTGATCATTGATGGCATTGCTAACCAAGGACTCTGCCCGTGTTGTCAAATCGCTATATAGGGTTTGACCATACACAGGTATATCAATCACGACACCTTGCGCTTCTGCATGTGCAGGTTGATTAATGCCATTCAGGAACCCTAAAATACACGCTGCTGCAACAGCTATTAGAAGCTGACGAGTTAGAATCTTTTGCGTCACAAAACCAAGCACCTATCTAAAGTAGTTTAGGGAGGGATAATCAATCAGAATTGATATGACTTCATGAATTGCCATCCCGTTAATGCTCCCACGCATTACTTATGGGAACGTGAAGCTATGGTTAAATCAAGTTCAATCGAAGCTTAAAAGGCAGTAATATCTTGTAAAAGATTTGAAATAGACAGAATTACACGGAAACTTTGAGGTATTCAGGTGCCTTGAGACGACCGGTGAGCAGCCAGACAGTTTTAATGAATAGTTGCTGAGTTAAATGGTGCAATGTCACAAGTCAAAATTTATGGTCTGAGAGTGCAGCTTGACCCGATCAAACAAAAACTCTCCGATATCATCCATTCCTGTGTGATGGATGCGCTCCAATACCCTGCTGATAAACGGGCACACCGATTTTTCCCACTTGATGCCAATGACTTTTTCTACCCTAGTGGGCGCACAGAACGATACACCATTATCGAGTTCAGTATGTTTGAGGGACGTAGTGCTGAAGCTAAAAAGCAGTTGATTCGGTTATTGTTTGAACGGGTTCAATCCCTTGGGATCACAACGCAAGACTTGGAGATTACAATATTTGAAACGCCGAAGCATAATTGGGGATTTCGGGGTTTACCGGGTGATGAGCACCAACTCAACTACAAAGTCGAAGTATAAAGATGTGTTGTCAAGAAGGTAATTGGTGACAGTAGCACAATCGGGTAGCAAGGGGATTTTCTCCCCAGTCCCCACAACACCCCACGTGCGGCTCCGCATGGGGCGTTTCCCCAGAACGGTTTAGAGGTCAACGTGATGGCGTTGGGAGGGAAGGGATGATGGATGGTAGACGTAAGCCAGCCCAGCAATTAATTTGTGACAATCTTCTGCACCCAGATTGAACCTCTCCTGGGATAGCCATCTCCCCTCATCTCTGTGGCTAGAACATCACTAAGAAAAATTACGCAGGACTAGTCATCGGTGCCAGCGGAGTGGCCAGAGCCCGAAATTGAACTCGGAGCCCATCTTGCGGACGGGGAGTAGGAATGGTGGACAACTCCAGATTCTGGTCCGGTAGTAACTGCCACTCATAGCTCCGGAGGAGGGCGATCGCAAATAACTTCATTTCAAGACGAGCAAACTCTTTGCCGATACACTCGCGAAGGCCACCCCCAAAGGGCACATAGCCATATCTAGGCCGCTCAGCCGTTTGGGATGCATTAAAGCGCTCTGGGTCAAAACGATCGGGTTCGGGATAGAGGTTGGCTTCCTTATGGGTTGGGCCAATCTGGTAGATAGCGCTCCAACCTACAGGTACCTGATAACCATTGAACTCAAAGGGTTGCAATACCTTCCGGAAACCCGCTCCCACAGGTGGAATCAGGCGCAACACCTCCCGCAACACTTGATCGAGGTAGGTCATTTGCCGCAGTTCGTCCAAGGTGGGGGTCTCAGAGGCGGCAAGACCTTGTTGCTCTGCTCGCAAAGCAGCGGTGATATTTGGATGCTGCGCTGTCAGCATGCAGAACGAGGCGATCGCTGACGTGAGAGTTTCATGCCCAGCAAACAAGAGCAGCAAAACTTGATCCTTCAACTCTTCTAAGCTCAATCCTTGACCATTTTCGTCACGAGCCTCAATTAATAACTGTAAGGCGTCCTCAGTGCGCTCCTGTTGCTGCTGGCGATCGTAGATGATCCGCTCCAATTCTGCTAACAATCGTTTACGACTACGCCGTGCCCGCCCAAACGTAGTCCAAGGTAGAGGAATGGGGATTGAAAACAACCCGGCGCACCAAGTCTCAAATTCATGCCCCAACTTGGTTTGTGAACCTTGATCGAGACCGACGAATAATTTGCAAGCCACATCGAGCGTATAGTTCCGCAGTTCAGGATACCAAGTGAGAGTCTCTAGGCTCTCCCAACGCTTGAGATAGGTGCGAGTAATCTCTAACATCGTGGGGATATAGCTAGATAGCGATCGCGGCAGAAATGCTTGAGCGAGCAATTTGCGGCGACTTTGATGGGTGCCTCCAGTCTGCAAAGACAACGAGAGAGGGCCAAGTAAAACTTTGGTACTTGTTGGCCAACTAATCGCGAAATATTCATTTTCTTGCGACAGAACGAAGCGGTTAGCCTCAGCACCCCGCAAGAAAACAGTGGGCTGCCCCAGTAACTGAGTTCTAAAGACATCCCCATATTTTTCGTGACGTTTAAGGGCAAACTTCGCATCTCCAAAAAATGCCAAGGTTTCCCCTAACAAAGGCCAGCCAGATTGCCCGGGTGGTAGAGATTTTGAGGTAGTAGTATCAGACACAGATTTCATAGCTCAATGCACACAAGTAGCGATCGCAACGTACTGCAACTAATCATAATTGATGCTCCCGCTTGTCCATAGCGCTCAAGCTCAATCCTAAAGATGCAGAAGCGCGCCCGCAACTCCAGCAAGCAGAAGAACCAATAGCGCCGATTCGACTAACCCTCTCTTGACATCAGTAGTCTCTCGGCTTTGAAGGGGTTCCTCAGTTGCCCAAGCCACTACTCCCAATAAGCATCCCAATTGTCCTGGAAAGCTTGTTGGAGTTGCTCATATAAGCATAAGTCTTGATCTTCACCCTCCATAGCTCATCGCGATAGCGACCTCCCTTATACACCACGCCTCCAGCGACTCCGTACTTTCCATTGCGCACGTCCTCGATAAACTGACCCGTCAATTTACCCTGATAGATCACACGGGCAATACTGAGCGTCTTAAAATCTTCAATGAATTGTGCTGGCATCACCATCCCCTGCTCTGTTTGCACATCAAAAAGAACCAGTTCTTTCGAATCATCTTTTTGGTGCATGCCTGCGAAGGAATGAGGACCGAAGAAAGTCCTGGGTGAGCGGCGTTAAAGTCTGCAATCCCCATCGCATCGAAGTCAAAGCGATCGCGCATCCAGCTAAGGCCAACAACAGCCCAATTAAGCACGCCAAAATATTGATGGGCACGTCACGCCTCCCAAAAGCTGCATCTTCTCAATATCTTATGGGTTTTCTAGGAACTCCAGAAAAGATGGCAAAACCTTTGATTGGAATATGTGACGATGGATAGCATCCCACTTATCAGTCTAGAATTGAATAACCAGCAGGACACCTTAAATTATCTATTTCACTTTGAGATGGCTTCGGAGGCAATGCTGTAGTAGGTTGATTGCTCTGGCAGAGAATACTCACGGTTATAATCTCTCCACTAATTTCTCCCCCTCGCGTTGCCACAATACCAGTGTAGCTTTTCAGGCTTTCTACTTTTGCAAGCCCGATACTTTGGGCTATTCCTCTTTCACCAATTAGCCTGACAGAATACTTGTAGCTTTCATTATCTCCGTCTTGATACATGCCTAGAGAAGGTACATCAGAGGCAAAGCGACTTTCCTCCAAATGGAATGCTTGTTGCGCTCTATTGAGTGCACGGACATATAGTTTAGCTTCGAACTGTATCATTATCTTGATCTGATTTTCAAAAGATTCTGAAATTTGGGTGCCTATAGGAATGCTCCCAACATCCGAAATCTTCTTGATCTGTGTTGCTAGCTTAGTAGCTTCATTGTTGGATGGATCGATCAAGTACAACGTGCCGTCTGAAGTGATAAGTACCGTTAATATATCACCTGTCACAAGACGGACTTGCCACTGCCCTACCGAAGAATTTGAGAGAGTTTGAGCTTTAGCGCTTTGAGCTTTAACTGAGATAGACGAGGCCGCAGTTGGTCGAGCAAAACCACTGACTAGAAGCGAGATTATAGCTAGACAAGTAATAAATTTGAGCATGAGGTTGGCGATCTTTGCGGTAAGTAATAACTCCAACTTGACTCGCATTTTTCCAGAATGGTTAAATCATTCACCGTTGTGCAGTCAAATGACGAAGCCGCACCTGGCTATGAGCAGGCAGGCTCTTCAGAAGTGTTTCTGAATGCTGTACTACTCTGCTATCTCTACCCAACACGACGGTGACTGAAAGCGAGGGGGAGAGAAAGGAGAGGCGTGAATACTCCCGATTTCACTCCTAATGCGAGCGGGAGGCGATGGAAGTCTAGGAAGTGCCAACCTGAATGACCAGAGGCGATCGCTGCAACCTCCGATGTACAACTTGGGAGGATTGCACTGGAGGGAGGGAGACACAAAGCAGGATATAAATGCTCACTAGAGGGGAGAACTAGCAGAGACAGGCACACCTCGCATCAGGGCAGCCCAGAGCTGGAATGTCCGTTGGGGTGCTCGCGTCATTGCTAGCGATTGCTGAAGCGCCAGCGGTGCGTGGTCTAATAACTCCTCCAGTTGGGTTACAGCCGTAGGCGATGTTTGTTGCCGACTCACCCAATCCTCAAAGTCGATGGGCAAGCGCCACTGTTGGAGCAGTTCCAAGCTCATGCCGACTGCGGCGATCGCGGAGTGCCATTGAGAAAGTTGCCACTCCCAGTAGTGCGAGGGATCTCGCAACTGTTCGATGCGGTTGATGAAGTGAGCCAACTCGGGATCTTCGGGCGAGATTACATCCACCGCTAAAAACTGTCCCTTCGGCTTCAGGACTCGGTGAATTTCTGCCAAGGCAGGTTCGAGCGCCGAGAAGTGATGGGCGGCAAAGCGACAGGTAACTAAATCAAATTGTTGGTCCGCAAACGGGAGGGCTGTGGCGATCGCAGCTTGAAACCAAACATTCGTCAGCCCGCGATCGCTCAAGTTGCGCTCTGCTTCCGCTAGCATGCCAGCGCTGAGATCGACGCCTATCACTTGCTGCACAAAAGGAGCCAAGGCAAAGGTCGTGTGTCCTGCCCCACAGCCCACATCCAGAACCTGCCAATCAGGACTTGGGTGAGCGGCTTCCACGAGCCACTGCAAGTCTTGGCCGCGCCCAAACAGTGACGCGGTACTGTAGGCTGGGGCCGTCCGGTCAAACTGTTGGCGGGTGATTTCTTCTTGGTTCATCGTGCAGAGCAGGCTGAGGGGTGTTTCAACCATTTATTTTGCCATCGATTTAATGCACGCCCGGATGGACAAGGAGTCAGTCAGCCTCTGGCGGAAGATGGTGTGATGCTTCGGCTTGCGATCGCCTCCGGAATTTGAGTTGGATCAAAGTGACATCATCACCAAGGCAACACCTCTCCATTGGCGTGCCAGAACGTGCCTGTGTTCTCCAACGTCAACTGCTCCATTCGAGCTAACAACCCCTTCACAGACTCTTCAGGTGTGATGCCACTGGAAATAAAGTTCGTCATGCGGGTTTGCACGAGTCCAGGATGCAGAATGGCGACGGCAATGCCACGAGGTTTGAGGTCATGAGCCAGGGATTTGCCTGCCATTGACAACGCCACTTTCGACATGCGGTAGCCATAAGAACTGCCTGAAGTGTTGTCGGCAATCGAGCCCATTCGACTCGTCATCAACCCAATCTTGGAGCCTGCTTGCAGGTGCGGCAGCAGTGCCTGCGTCACCCGGAGAGGCCCCAGCGCATTCACCTCGAACTGTTCTCGGATGCTGTCGAAATCCAGGTTGTCCAGCGTCACGCACTTGACGATGCCTGCATTGTGAATCAAGACATCGATGACCTTGTCACTTAAGCGCTTTCGTAAATCTGCTACAGAAGCATCTGAGGTAATATCAATGCCTGCCTCCACCTGCACTCCTAGCTGCTGCAATGCCTCAGAGGTGCTGCGACAAACCGCAATGACGCGATCGCCTTGAGCTTGCAGTTGCCGACAGTACTCGTAACCAATGCCGCGATTTGCCCCTGTAACAAGATAAGTTGCCATGTGAACTCCGATCGCTTCGAAAGAGTATAGTGACCAATGCAGCCTGTGACTAGGAGTGGTTTTACCATGCCTGAGCGTCCCTATGATGTCATCCTCTACGGTGCCACTGGTTTCGTCGGCAAACAGACCGTGCAATACTTTTTCCGCCATATGCCACCAGTGCGATGGGCGATCGCGGGCAGAAACCGCCAGAAGTTGAAAGCGGTTCGTGCTGAAGTTGGGGCAGCGGTCGATGTGCTGGTTGCCGATAGCCAAGACAAAGCTGCGATCGATGCCATTGTCTCTCAAACCCGAGTGCTCCTCACCACGGCTGGCCCTTTTGTTCTCTATGGCAATGCCCTCGTGGATGCCTGCGTTCGCTTCAAAACTCACTACGTCGATATCACAGGAGAAACACCTTGGGTCAGAACCTTGGTCGATCGCTACCAGACTCAGGCAGCAGCCAATGGCACTCGCATCATTCCCAGTTGTGGTTTTGATTCAGTGCCATCAGACCTCGGCACCTACCTGGTGGTTCGGCATTTGCAACGAGAATTAGGAGTTCCTTGCAGGCAGGTGAAGGCTTATTTTCAGGCCTATGGCGGGTTGAATGGCGGTACTCTCGCTTCCGCTTTCCATCTTTATGATTCGGCAGGGGCAGCTCAGATGAATGAACCTTTCCTGCTTAATCCTCCCCCGCCTCCACCTCCCGCTCCAGATGAGCGTAACCGTGACCCGCACAGGCCCTCCTTTGACGCCGATCTCAACACCTGGGTCGCTCCCTTCTTCATGGGGCTCGTCAATACCCGCATCGTCCGTCGCAGTTGTGCCCTCTACGAGCAATGGCAAGAACCCTACGGACCTGACTTCACCTATCAGGAGTATCTCAAGTTCGATGAGCCCTTCGCTTGGTTAAAGGCAACGGGGGTGACCGCTGGGATGGGCCTGTTTACAGGAGTTCTGCAACAGCCTCAACTGCGTTCACTGCTGCAACCCATACTGCCGCAACCGGGTCATGGACCTTCTAAGCAAACGATGAATGAGGGATGGTTTTCCTGCGAACTGGTGGGCACTGCTGTAGATGGACGCCAAGTGCGGGGACTGATTCGAGACCAGGGAGACCCTGGCAATCGCGCCACGGTCAAGTTTGTTTGTGAATCAGCTCTTAGTCTGGCACTCCATAGCGATGAGCTACCGGGTGGTCGGACGCGAGGCGGCATTCTCACACCCGCAACGGGCTTGGGAGAGGTTCTGGCAGAACGCTTACGCCACGCTGGCATGACCATAGCCGTCCACTCGTAATGTTGCAGGTTAGGATTGGACAGAGGACATGAAATTGAAGTATGGCAAAGCAAGAAGAGCCCTTAACGGGAACAGCCTTGGTCAAAGAAGTTTGTCGGCGGATTCGAGTTGCCCGAAGTTACTGGGATGCTCATAATAATGCGGCTTGTCGCGGAGAGCGCGATCGCGCTTTAGCCCTTTACAATACCCTCACCCAGGAACAAAAGGCGCAAATTCCGCAGGCGTTACGGGTGTGGCTGCGCTATCGCAGTGAGAAGTACTTTGGCACGCGCCGAACCCCGCCTAAGTCAAAGCGTCAGTCGAAGGTTTAACGATCCCACTCATCTCATCACTCGTATTGGGAAATGAGGCAAAGGGATGAATGGCCCAGGTTCAACCGATGTCATGATCGCTAAAGGGGAAAGCAGGCATCAGCAATTTGGAGCCGACCGATTGAGTCACATACTGGGAGATAATTCAGGCCACTCGCTAAAGAAAGACGGAAGGGAGGCGATCGCTATGCGGGTCAAACTCAAGGAAATTGCCTTTGCCAATGGGGCAGTGATGGTAGACCTCTACAACATCAGTTTCAGGGTTAAAGCGCTTGTCACCACTCAGCCTGCTAAGGGGGAAGCAGGAAACTGTCGAGGGGAGCTTTTGCAAGGGGAAGAGATGGCTGTGGAGCGAGTATTCACGCATGCGGGTCGAATCTGGGTCAGCGGCAAAAACTCCAGAGGTGAGCGAGTGGATGTGGACCCCAAAGATTTGCTTTATGTGGAGCTGTAGCGATCGCGGTAGCCTGAACTAACTTGCAAGCATTCCTAGAAGACAGTTCTGTGCTAGTTCACTGCTTCCCTGATTCGTTGCCCAACATCCAGGAATTTTCGCCTGATTCAGAGAGTATCTGCTGCATCTCTTTAGGCCAAACGCATCTACCTTCAAGCACCCTAGAATCTGAAGTTTACTGCGCTCAACCGCGACGCTTGCTGAGTCAGCAAAGCTTTCAGCTCGTCTGCGGATGCTGGAATGTCTAATTTGAGTACACCCGACACGGTTCACTCTCGACATTCAGAGGGCTCTGCTTTTGTAACTCTATTTTGGAGAATTGGTATTAGGCGTTAACAAACGCATTTTTATCGGCTGAAGGACCATTCCAATGAAACGACAGGGTCTTCCTGATTACTCTGAAATAGTGGTAATTAATGGGTCGGGTACCGGGAAGGAGCGCTGCCTCAGCAGCGTAAACTGTCGTAATCCAGCATCATAAGCGAATACCTGACCGGTCTCTATTTCGTACATCCAAGCATGCAAATTCAGTTGCCTGCTATGCAGTTTGGACCGAATGACAGGATACGTTTCTAAATTCTCGATCTGTGTCAACACATTCTGCTCGATCGCGATCTTGAGCAATCGCTCGGGCTGCACGTTCGCATAATTATCTAACACTAAGCGCCGCGTCGCTTCTCCATGGCGCTTCAACCAGTCGTAGACCAGCGGCATCTGCTCACTCAGATTGCCGATTTGCAGCAACCCCTTCATGGCCCCACAGTGGGAATGACCACAAACAATGATGTCTTGCACACCGACTCCAGATACCGCATACTCTACCCCGGCGGCTTCAGCACTACTAGCAGCTCCATAAGACGGAATGATATTACCGACATTCCGCATCACGAATAGTTCACCGGGCTGAGACTGCGTGATTAAGCAGGGGTCAATCCGTGAATCGGAACAAGTAATGAATAGAACTTCGGGTGCCTGCCCGTTCGAGAGTCGTTCAAACAGTGCTCGATTTGTGGTGAAGTAGTCGCTGTGAAACGCATTGAGTCCCTGGATCAGACCGGTCACTGACATAAATCGATTCCTACTGCTGGCAAGGCTAGTGAGTGTACTCGCACTGCATCCTCAAAGCGGATGTAGTTCTATCCTTCCCTTGATACACACGAACCGTAACATTTTCCGTACTTCCGTAAAGAAATGCTAGCAAGTGGCTTGATCAGGGGGACACAAGAACACGAACAAATACCTCAATTCAGCCATGTTTTCGACAAACTAAGCTTGCTCTACTACATGCAAATACTGAAAAGCTGAAGGTATAAACCTCCAGCTTCTCACTCATTTCAATAGAAATCATCCGGTAGTGCATCAAATGATGGTGGGGTAGGTAACGAGGTCGTGCCAAGTTCAAGGCTTTTCGGCTAATCCTGCTCGTTGTGCTGCGGTTGTCTTCAATCGGCTATGCTGCCAAATTCAGTTGAAATAACTCACCATTGGTCCTCTCCAAGCGTTGTGTCTTGTCTTTAGCGATATGATGCAGAATTTCGGCAGGCAAGACTCGTCCATAGCCTCCCCAATCATCGCTATTGAATTGTTTACAAGCGGTTTTTCCTTCACTGCTGACCACTAATGCTTCGATCAATTCATCAGTGTGTTTTCCGACTCGGGCTGCCAGAATGAGTCCACTGGAATCTGCCAAGCTTACTGCAATCCAACAATCTCCCGCTTCTAGCTCCTGGGGCAGGCATTGCTTCTGTTTTTTGAAACAAACGACCACATCTCATCCGCACTCACTTCCCCGGTTTGCACAGCTTTCACCTGGGCGTTGTGAACTAACTGAGCCTTCTGACTGGCAACACGAACAATGCTCACTACGGTGTTGTAGGCAAGCCCACTGGTTCGGCTAATCCCTCGCAAACTGCTGCCTTCACTATGCACCTGTAAAACCTGCCGAATCTGTTCGGGCGTGACGTGGCGAGGTAATACAAGGTGTCAAACCGTTCATTGAAGGTTTGCTTGCATTGGGGGGCAGAAATACCGTTGGCTACCATTGGGGGCTTTACCATGTTTATGAGTGCTGGGATGACCGCACAGACGACATTCCATAGGTCTTGCTGGAGAGTAGTTATCCCTCTACTTTACCTAACCCACTACATCTTGATGCACTACCGCTTCCTCAAACCTTTTCAAACATCCTCTCAACTCAGAACCCTAACTTTCCGTTCAAAATCCTCCTCTGGTCTGAGATTGGAAAAACTTTTAGATAAAAACTGCAAGACTGTATTGTACAGAACAAGAACAGACTTGTTTGTACTCTTAAATATTCTCGTACTAACAGACTTGGTATAACACCCCACTTTGACAATTCATTTGTCTTACCTGTGCGGGCAAGGTTTTAGAATCCTAAACTCTACAACCTTAGTTTTCCCGTGAATTAAAAAGAAAATAATTCAGCAATTCCGAAACTAACATTCTTTACTTTCAATAGTTGATAGTCACTTACTCATTTCATCCACCGTTATTCATTCATCACTTGTCAGGGGTGCTTCATGCTCAAAACCATCAAGCGATCGGCGGTTATTTTAATGACTCAAGCCTTTGTTATGGGGGTGTTCCCAGTATCAGTGCTAGCTGCAACATTTGAGTTAGAAGAAGCAACGATCGCTGAAATCAACAGAGCATTTGATGCAGGTGCGTTAACTGCGGAGGAGCTAGTGCAGCTATATCTCAACCGCATTGAAGCCTACGAAGATGGCGGACCGAAACTCAACTCGATTACAACGATCAATCCCAACGCTTTAGAAACAGCAGCCGCACTAGATTTGGAGCGTCAGCTCTATGGCCCCAGAAGCCCGTTGCATGGAATCCCTATCCTGCTGAAGGACAACATCGACACGTTTGATTTACCAACTTCTAACGGTTCGGTCATCTTGAAGGATTCTATTCCACCCGATGACGCTTTTATCACTCAAGCATTGCGGGATGCTGGAGCGATCATCTTAGGCAAAGCAGCAATGGGGGAGTTTGCCGGAGGTAGCTACAACACGATCGATGGGCAAACCCTCAACCCTTACAATTTCAATCGCAACACAGGCGGGTCTAGTAGTGGTTCTGGAGCCGCTGTTGCTGCCAACTTAACTGTTCTTGCTATTGGAACCGACACTAGCACTTCTGTGCGAGGTCCCGCATCGTTTAACGGCATTGTAGGGCTCAGACCGACAACAGGACTGATCAGCCGAGATGGTATTGCGCCTAAAAATCTGACCTTTGATACAGCAGGTCCGATGGCCCGTACCGTAACGGATATGGCTCTTCTGCTCAATGTCATTGCTGGTGTTGATCCTGCCGACCTCCTTACCTTTGAGAGCGAAGGAAAGATTGCTGAAGACTATACCGATTTCCTCGTTAAAGGTTCACTGAAAGGAGCCCGCCTAGGTATTTCGCGTGATTTCTTTGGTGGTGCTCCAGAAATTGATGTGCTTGCAGAACAAGCGATCGCCAAATTAGAAGAATTGGGAGCCGAGATCATCGATCCTGTTCTCTTCTCTCCAGAATTTATTGATTTCTTTGTCCGGGGTCAAGGTCCTAACATTAGAACGATCGCCGATTACCGCTTTAAAGAGGATTGGGATGCTTACTTAGCAACCCTTGGACCAGATATTCCCAAAACTGTGGAGGAGTTTATCGAGATCTACGAAACGGAAGTCAATCAATCTCCGCTCCCTGTGGAGAACAGCGTTCTTAACTTATTGAAGAGAGCCGCTGCTACATCTACTGATGATCCCGCTTATAAAAACCTCATCGAGAATGTGTTACCTCAAGCAACTGAGCTAAAGCTTGCGCTCTTTGATGCCTACGATTTAGACGCGCTTGTCTTTCCGTACCAAACCAGTTTTGCGCCTCCCATTAATAATCCGGTTTACTCTGTTAATGATCCAAACTTTGTGCGATCGGGCATTCCTAGCCCTGCAACCATAGCAGGCTATAGTTCGGTTGGCTTCCCAGGCATTGTTGTGCCCATGGGGTTTGGTTCACAGGGACTGCCCACAGCTATTTCCTTCTTTGGAAAACCCTATGAGGAAGGAAAGCTAATCAGCTATGCCTATGACTATGAGCAGGCAACGAAGCTACGTGCTCCCTCGCCACTTGTTCCACCGCTTCCTGGTGAAAGAATTGAGTACAAAACTGTACCTGAACCGGGAATGGCGATCGCTTTAGGGGTTGCTGGGTTATCAGCTTTAGGGTTGAAGCGTAAAAGAACCCAAAGTTTAGCCTAATTCTCTCGTTTGGGTTGAGCTATGCAAAACCTAAGCAACATCCATCATTCACTTGAACACAGGAGCTAACACTGTGCTGAAAAGCATGAAGCGAGCGGCTGCTTTGATAGCGGCTCAAACAGTAACACTAGGGCTTTTTCCGCTAGGAGCGTTAGCAGCTACGTTCCGTTTAGAGGAAGCAACGATCGCCGAAATCAATCGCGCATTTGATGCAGATGCATTGACATCTGAACAGTTGGTGCAACTATATCTCGATCGCATTGAAATCTATGACAAAACGGGGGAAACACCGCTTAATTCTATTATTTTGACTAATCCCAATGCATTGGAAACAGCGCGAGCATTAGATTTAGAACGTGAACTTTATGGTTCGCGCAGCCCCTTGCATGGAATTCCAATTATTGTTAAAGACAACTACGATACGTTTGATCTGCAAACTACGGCAGGCTCTTTATCGCTTGCAGGTTCGATTCCACCTGATGATGCATTCCAGGTGCAACGGCTGCGTGATGCAGGTGCGATTGTGTTGGCAAAGTCAAATTTGGCGGAGTTTGCCTTTAGTGCTCAGCGCAGTGTGAGTTCGATTTTAGGAACGACTCGCAACCCCTATGATCTGAGCCGTGTTCCTGCTGGCTCCAGTGGCGGAACAGGAGCAGCAGTCGCGGCCAACTTTGGCACAGTGGGCTTGGGAACTGATACAGGTAACTCGATTCGAGGTCCGTCTTCTCACAATGCTCTGGTTGGTATTCGTTCTACGATTGGTCTAACCAGCCGTGATGGCATTGTCCCGCTCAACCTCTACCGTGATATTGGTGGGCCAATGGCACGAACGGTTGAAGATGCTGTACTCGTTTTTGAGGCGATCGCAGGCTACGATCCAGCGGATTCATCAACTGAAGTGGTGAAGAATCTAACGCTCCCTGACTACAGCGAATTTCTCGACAAAAACCGCTTGAAGGGAGCGAGATTGGGAGTGTTGGATGAGTTGTTTAGACCGTCCAGCGGAAGTACCAGAGCAGCAACGGCCAGTCCAGAAATTGAGAGGTTAATGGATCAGGCGATCGCTGATTTAAGATCCCAGGGTGCGATCGTTGAGCCTACTGTGATCCCTGACTTTAACGCACTGGTGACGGCTACAGGCGGCTGCAACAGATTTGAATACGACATTAATAACTATCTGAATAGTCTTGGACCCAATGCACCGGTGAAATCCCTGGACGACATTATTGCATCTGGAAAGTTTGATCCGACCGTAACCAATAGTTTGACTGCTGGGGCGGCTGTTGAGGACTTGCCGCCTGAGCAGCGAGAAGTTTGCCAGACAGCGGAGTCAAACCGGGATGTGATGCGCAAGGTGGTTTTAGATGTGATCGATTCCAACAAATATGATGCATTTATCTTTCCGACTTGGAGTAATCCACCTCGGTTAGTGGGCGATGAAAGCAGTCCAGATGGCAACAACAGCGGTATCACTGCTCCACCCACAGGTTTTCCAGCAATCACAGTGCCGATGGGTTACACCGTCAATAATACGCTCCCCGCAGGACTGCAATTCTGGGGCCGTCCCTTTGATGAACCAACGCTCATTGGATTGGGGTATTCCTACGAGCAAACCACTAAACACCGTCGTCCTCCATCACTTTTCCCGGCGCTTCCTGGAGAGGAGATCGAATATGAGACTGTACCTGAGCCAGGAGTGGCGATCGCACTAAGTATCACCGGGCTATCAGTTTTAGGTCTGAAACGTCAGAAAGCACAAAGCCCAGCTTAATTCTGTTAGCAAAGTTTTGCACATCAACCCAATCTAAATCATTCATTCAACTGGTCTATAGGAGTGAATACTGTGCTAAAAAGTATGAAACAAACGGCTACATTGGTAGCAGCTCAAACGGTAGCACTAGGGCTTCTTCCGCTAGAAGCGTTGGCAGCAACGTTTCAGCTAGAAGAGGCAACAGTTTCTGAAATCAATAGAGCATTTGATGCGGGCGCGCTGACATCTGAACAATTGATTGGGCTCTATCTCAATCGAATTGATACTTACGATGACAGCCTTAATTCAATTATCACGGTTAATTCAGATGCACTAGAAATTGCTAGGGCGTTAGACCTAGAGCGCCAAATAACCGGGCCAAGAAGCGCACTACATGGCATTCCAGTCATTCTCAAAGACAACTATGACACCTTTGATATGCCCACAACGGGGGGTTCAGCGGTTCTTGAAGGGTCGGTGCCTCCAGATGATGGATTTTTGGTGAAGCAACTGCGGGATGCAGGAGCTGTTATCTTTGCCAAGGCAAATATGTCAGAGTTTGCGGCTGGTGTTCCGGGTGGGTCTCTCGCTGGTTTAACAAGCAATCCCTATAACTTAGAGCGCAGCCCGGCTGGATCTAGCGGTGGTACTGGAGCTGCGATCGCCGCTAACTTTGGCGTGATTGGTACGGGTAGTGACACAGGTGGCTCGATTCGAGGTCCAGCGACGGCTAATGGACTGGTGGGAATTAAACCAACATTAGGCTTGACAAGCCGTGACGGCATTATTCCGCTGGCCCTGTCATTTGATGTGGGGGGACCGTTAACGCGAACCGTTGAAGATGCTGCTATTACTCTTGGCATCATGGCAGGTATTGACCCCGCTGATCCGGCAACGCTAGGAAGCGAAGGTAAGTTTTTCAAAGACTATACGCAGTTTTTAGATAAGGGCGCATTGCAAGGTGCACGAATTGGCGTAGCGCGTGATTTCTTTGGTCGTAATCCTGAGGTCGATCAGATTGTTGAGAATGCGATCGCCACCATGAAAAGGTTGGGAGCAACTATTGTTGATTCTGTCTTTTACCCGCCCGAGATTCTTACAGCCAAAGAAACGATCTACACACGGGTTCGATGGCCAGAGTTTAAGGATCAAATTCCTGATTACTTAGCAACCGTAGGCGATGAATATCCCAAAGATCTTGATGACATCATTGCTCTTGCAGAACAGGATGACTTTTTTAAGCAGTATCCAACGCGCTTAAATTTGTTTAGGAATGAGCAGGCAAGTGCATCTATTACTGATCCTGATTACATAGATGCATTTACCAATGGCAGAGCGTTAGTTCGCAATACGGCTCTAGACTTGTTGAATGGCAATAATCTCGATGCCTTAATTTACCCCACATCAGGCTGTCCAGCGAGTCCGCTTCCCGGAATAACTGACCCCACGTTTGTGTGTAACCCAGGGATATCGCCTACAAATATTGCAAACATTTCAGGCTTCCCAGATATTCAAGTTCCAGCAGGGTTTACTTCCGATGACTTGCCAGTGACGATTTCCTTCTTTGGACGGGCTTACAGTGAGCCAACGCTATTGGGCTATGCCTACGCCTTTGAGCAAGCGACTAAAGCTCGTCGCTCTCCGGAATTGTTTCCTGCACTTTCCGGGGAGGAGGTTGAGTATGAAACGGTGCCTGAACCTGGCATGATTCCAGCGCTAGCAGTTTTAGGGATTAGTGCTTTTGGAGTCCAGGTCATTAGGCGGGGCAGGAAACAGAACAAAGATCAGCCTGAAACCGTTGTCCTAGTTTCATAAGTGTTTCAATCCTTGTAGCAGCAAAAGGTACAGATGATGAAACTAGCTAGTCGAGGTGCATCACCATCTACGATCGCCCAGACCTTAAAAATTGCTGGCGTCGTTCTCATTGTTTTATTTCTGATTGACTGTATCAGCTTTACTCTGTCGCCTAATCTACTTAACAGCCGATGGTTAACCAATTGGATTACCCAGATCGCTGATCGCGGGGTTATATCAATGGTAGGCATTGCTCTACTATTGATGGGGCTTTGGATTGGCAATAGTCCTAAACCAACTGAATCAAGAAGGCGATCGCGCCCTAGTTTAATTACGATGACGCTGCTGCTCTCTGGGTTATTGGGGGTTGTCTTTTTGCTGTTTGCACCGCTACATTTCAATGCCAGTCGATTGATCAATGCAGAAGTGTCAAAGCAGATCAATGAAGAAGCATTACGTGCTGAAAGTAACCTGAACAGCCAACTGGAACAGCAGCGTAGTCAGGTCAATGCTTTGTTGTCTAATGATGAGCAGTTAAAACAACTGGAGCAACAGCTCCAAGGAGATGAGGTAACAGAAGCACTACGTGTACAGTTGCAACAAGTTAAAGAAAATATTCAGCAGGCAAGAGCAAACCCAGCATTTGTAGAACAGCGAGTCAAAAGACTGCGGGATCAGGGATTGATCCAAATTCGTCAAACTCAGCTACAGACAAAAAGGCAAATCGTAGCTGAAATTCGCAAGTCACAATTTCGCGTTACAGTTAGCAGTTTATTACTGTCACTTGGCCATTTGGGCATCTGTTGGAGTGGAGCCAGCGTAACCCGAAAGAACGCACAAACTGTGGCTGCCTCTATTCGATAGGCTTTTGATTTAGGTTGTGTATTTACCTGTTTGAGGCAATAGAACATGTTCAAATTAACAAAGCAAACAACGGTTGCCTTAGGAGTTCCAGTAGCGCTTTTGGTTCTAGGTGCTAAACCTGCTCAAAGCGCCACCTTCAACCTGCAAGAAGCCAGCGTTTCTAGCATCAATCAGGCATTTGAGGCAGGTGCATTAACCTCTGAAACGCTTGTTCAGCTCTATCTCAATCGAATTGAAGCTTATGATGATGCAGGTCCGACACTAAACTCTCTGATTACAGTTAATCCTAATGCACTTCAAACAGCAGCAGCACTCGATTTAGAGCGGCAAGCCACCGGACCGAGAAGCATTCTGCATGGCATCCCCGTGATTTTGAAGGATAATTTTGATACTTTTGATCTGCCTACAACAGGTGGTTCATTTGCCCTTGAAGGATCAATTCCACCGGATGATGCATATGTCGTTAAACAGCTACGCGACGCAGGAGCAATCATTCTCGCTAAAGCTAATTTAGATGAATGGGCACATGGAGGAGCACCTGGTGGTGGTTACAGCTCTGTAGGCGGGCAAACTAAGAATCCGTATAACCTCAATCGGGGTCCGGCAGGCTCAAGTGGTGGTCCTGGAGCTGCGATCGCTGCTAACTTTGGCACAATTGGTTTAGGAACCGATACAGGCGGCTCGATTCGCGGTCCAGCTGCTGCTAACGGGCTAGTTGGCATCAAACCCACGCTGGGTCTCACCAGCCGAGATGGCATTATTCCCTTCTCGTTAACGCTAGACACGGGCGGTCCACTCACCCGAACTGTCACCGACGCCGCAATTACACTGGGCTTTATGACGGGTATTGACCCCAATGATTCAGTTACTAAAGAGAGCGAGGGTAAATTTTTTACAGATTACACTCAGTTTTTAGATAAGGATTCACTCCAAGGTGCACGCATTGGAGTTGCTAGAGATTTCTTTGGACGTAACTCTGATATTGATCAAGCAATTGAACAGGCGATCGCGGACATCAAAGCATTAGGGGCAACCGTTGTCGAATCAGTCACCTTTCCTCCAGAGGTGTTGGCAGCTCGCGGAGGAGTATACAGCACCATTTCTGATACAGAGTTTAAGGCGCAGATTGCTGATTATCTAGAAACACTCTCGGTTGACTATCCCAAAACATTAGCGGAGGTGATTGAGATCAGCCAATCACCGGAAGTCGTTAACTCGGAGTTTCCGGTGAATCCTAGTGTGTTAGCGCGGCTGATTGAGGCAGAAGTCAGAGGTCCGCTGACTAACCCTGACTATCTAGATGCTTTAAACAATGGACGTACCCTGATCAAAAATGCGACGTTGAATGTCTTGAACTCAAACGATCTGGATGCAATTATCTACCCGACATCTGGATGTCCAGCAGCCCCACGGAGTGGCATTGTGGACCCGACCTATGTGTGTAATCCTGGTACATCAGCCACCAACATCGCCAACCTAACTGGCTTCCCTGACGTACAGGTTCCAGCTGGATTTACCTCTGACGGATTGCCGATCGCCCTCTCCTTCTTTGGCAGTGCCTACAGCGAACCCAACTTATTGGGTTATGCCTACGCGTATGAACAAGCCACTAAGCTACGTCGTCCATCCTCCCTTGTTCCATCCCTTCCCGGTGAGAGGATTGAGTATGAAACCGTACCTGAACCGGGAATGGCGATCGCTTTAGGAGTGGCTGGGTTATCAGCTTTAGGTTTGAAGTGTAAGAGAGTTTAAAGTTCAACCTGATTTCCTTGGGTATTACTGAATCCCGTATGATTTTGCCCCTATATCCTTTGGCTCTGCCTCACATTAACTTCGTGCTCTCAACTCGTCTGTGAAACCTGTTGTCAGCAGATACCGAAAGCACTTATTTAACGGATCTTTGCACCACTACGAAGGCCGTCTATCAAGGAGATAAAGATATTGTTTACATTGGCTAGACGCACTGCTGTGTACTTGGCAGCTCCAGCTACACTTATTGCATTTGTTCCCAGTATTGCTGAAGCAGCAGTTTTTACGCTGGAAGAGGCAACCATTGCCGACATTAATCAAGCCTTTAATACAGGAATACTGACCTCTGAGAGCTTAGTGCAGCTTTATCTGAATCGGATTGCTGCCTACGATGATGCAGGCCCCACCATCAATTCGGTTCTGACTATTAATCCTAATGTTTTAGAGACTGCCATACAGCTCGATCTGGAACGCCAGATCTCTGGACCTCGTAGTCCACTTCATGGCATCCCTATTTTGCTCAAGGATAACCATGATACGTTTGATCTGCCAACGACAGGTGGATCAGCTGCGCTGATCGGCTCCATCCCTCCAGATGATGCCTTTGTCGTCCAAAAATTTCGTGAGGCAGGCGCGATTATTTTGGGCAAGACTGAAATGGATGAGTATGCGATCTCTGGATCGGGCTATAGCTCTATTGGCGGAGCTACGGTTAACCCTTATAATTTCTTGCGCACTTCCGCTGGTTCAAGTGGAGGTACGGGTGCGGCAATTGCCGCTAACTTTGCAGTGCTTGGCATGGGTAGCGATACGGGCGGGTCGATTCGGACACCTTGCTCATTTCAAGGTTTAGCTTGTATTAGACCAACGCGGGGTCTTGTCAGTTTGGATGGCATCATTCCCTTCGTATTATCTAGAGACATGATTGGTCCTATGGCACGGACTGTGACGGACGCAGCATTTGCTTTGGGTACAATTGTAGAGTTTGACCCCAACAACCCAAGTTTCATCACGCCAATTGCAGCGCCCGAGGTTGAACTGGACAAGTTCTTTACCGATTACACGCAGTTTCTCAACTCTGGTGCCCTAGAAGGCGCACGAATCGGTGTGGTTCGCAATTATTTAGGGCTGGAAAACGGAGTTGATCCAGAGATTACTCAACTAACTGAGGAAGCGCTGGAAATTATGCTGAGTCTCGGCGCTACCACGGTTGATGTCTCCTTTGAAAGAAGCTTCTTATCTACCCTGAATGGTCTGTATGGCACTGCTATTCCGGTTGAGCAAAAAGTGTATTTGGAGGATTATCTATCAACGCTGGGTTCTGAGTACCCGAAAACGATTGATGACCTGATTGCCGTTTTAGAATCTCCGGAAGTAGCAGAGTCTGAAACACCCTCGATTATTCTCAATACTTTGAGGAGATCAGCAGCAAGTGAAGGCTTTTCTGATCCTAACTACATCAATGTTGCTGATGTTCTGACTCCTTTTGTCAGGAACACACTGTTGGATACGTTAGATTCGATGAATCTAGATACCTTTCTTTTTCCAACCGTAAATTCTTTTGCTCGTCCACTGTTTGGAACGACAGATCCGACCTTTATTAGTTATCCAGGTGCCCCTCCAGCACGTCAGGCAGAATTTGCCAGCTCGGTTGGATTTCCAGACATTACCGTTCCTGGTGGTTTTAGCTCAACTGGACTGCCGATGACACTTTCGTTTACCGGACGCCCGTACAGTGAGTCAAAGCTGTTGGGGTTGGCC
Organism: Trichocoleus desertorum ATA4-8-CV12; assembly: GCA_019358975.1. NCBI lineage: Bacteria > Bacillati > Cyanobacteriota > Cyanophyceae > Leptolyngbyales > Trichocoleusaceae > Trichocoleus > Trichocoleus desertorum. The sequence continues at coordinate 28,753 of JAHHIL010000023.1, read as the reverse complement.
TATGCCTTCGAGCAGGCAACTCAATTCCGCCGTCCGTCTCCCTTACTGCCACCTCTGCCAGGAGAAGTCATTGATCAGGAACCTATCCCTGAACCTATTCCTGAGCCTGGTATGATTCCAGCGTTTCTGGCCTTCGGCGCGAGTGCCTTTGCAGTCAAGCAAATGAAGCGCAAGCGTAAAGCTGACTACAAAGCTTTCTTGGCACAGACCTCGATGGAATCCTGTAAGCTCGTGAATGCTTCTACGGCGGTTAGTTCTGCCCGAAGCTGAAGGGCGCGATCGCCCCTCTGGCTATGTGGAGGAGCGGTCGTCTGATAGAGTCACTCTAAATCCTAGTTTGGCTCTGTCTTCGCTTTAGCCCTACTGCCGTGACGCCGAATATCACTAGCGCAACCACAGTACCCGGTTCTGGAATCGTTTCCCCTTGGAGAGCGGGGGTACTGCTAGGGGGACGGCGGACTAAAGTTGCTTGTTCAAACGCATAGGCAAATCCTATCAGTTCAGGTTCTGTATAGGCCTTACCCAAAAAAGTGATGCCGTAGGGCGCGAGATTAGACTGGTACCCTGCTGGGACGATGATACTGGGATAACCCGCTTTCGCACCAATCGAGGCTCCCGTTGTACCGGGGAAGAACACAGTGTCTAAGTTGTAGGTGTCAATAAAAGCATCGAGTCCTTTCTCTTTGGACAGCAACAGATCCGTAGCCCGATCAGAAAGATATTTAGCAGTATCATCACTGCCTAGAGAGAGATCAATTGCCTCGGATGCCAGAGCCCGGGTTTGTCCATATTTGAGTGCAATGTCCGCGTTTGCTTCGTTGAAAGCAATTACGTCTGCCAGGGTTTTAACTGGAGCATCCGGACCCAGGCTGGCGAGGTAGGCATTGAGGTCACGTTTAAATTCGTAAGTCAGCACGGATGAGCTAAATCTGGAGAGTTCTCGTGCCGTCGGAATTTCTGCCTCGATAATTTCGGCTCCCAGGCTTTCCATTGCCGCGATCGCAGAGAAGGCGATCGCCCGTTGTTCTTCATTCAGAAAATCCCAATATAAATCTTTGGGCACCCCAATTCTTGCGCCTTTGAGTGCGCCTGCATCCAGAAAAGATGTGTAGTCGTTGTAAAACTTACCCTCACTAGTGAGCGTAGCCGGATCGCTTGGATCAACTCCCGTAAGTGTGCCTAGAAGAATCGCAGCATCTGTAACAGTTCGCCCAAAGGGTCCTGCCGTATCTTGACTGGCGGCGATCGGAATCACACCATCACGGCTAATTAAACCCACCGTTGGCTTAATTCCAACCACTGAGTTTTGGTTGCCAGGGCTAAGAATAGAGCCAGAGGTTTCCGTTCCCACAGATACCGGGACCAAGTTTGCAGCCACGGCTGCGGCTGCGCCAGCGCTAGAGCCCCCCGGAGACAGGATCGCTCTGCCATCTCCATCGGGCAAAGGAATTGGATTGTAGGGGTTAAACGTATAGCCGTTGAGAGAGCTGTAGCCCGCAGGCATCCCATTGGTCAAGAAATTGGCGAACTCAGTCAGCCTAGCTTTGCCCAAAATGATTGCGCCCGCATCCCGGAGTTGCTGAGTCAAAAAGGCATCATCTGGAGCAATTGACCCTTCCAGAGCCACCGAACCTGCCGTTGTCGGTAAATCAAAAGTATCAATGTTGTCCTTCAACAGCACCGGGATACCATGTAGCGGGCTGCGCGGCCCAGACAAATCTCGTTCAATATCCAGGACAGCAGCGGTTGCTAACGCATTGGGATTAATTTTAATGAATGTGTTTAGTCCGGGACCATTGATGTCATAAGCTTCAATGCGGTTCAGGTAAAGCTGCACCAATTTTTCAGAAGTTAACTTGTCAGCATCAAACGCCTGGTTAATTTCAGGAATTGTTGCTTCCTGAAGGGTAAAAGAAAATGCCTGGGCGGCAGATGGAAAAACGCTCACCATCGCCGTCTGCATTGCTAAAGAGGCGATCGCCTTCGTGATTGAATTTTGCATAGATGCACCAGTTCCACTCCTGATTCAGCCAATTGAAAGAACTGCACTAACAGATGCGTTACTCAGAATAGTGCCTGTGCAGATCTCTCATGCCTAAAGTTATGAGTTCCCCCAAGAAATAACTGTTCAGTGAGATACAAGCATTCAACACTGGGGAACATTTAACCTCATCTCTAAATTCTGCGTATGTCGTGAACATAGGATTTGAGGCGATGGTCAATCGAAGCTAAGTGAAGTTGCCGTAAAGATTGCAGTGCATAACATCGTTACTTTGAAGGTTAAGTCAAGCGATCCTATCGTTTGTAAAGTGGGTCACAGTATTTGCACGCAAGAGTTTCTCATAATAGCCCCGTGTTCTTGATACTGTTTACCTCTGCTTAGCGGCTAGAGCAGTACAGCGTTCACATAACCCTGCGATCGCGTTTGGGTGCTGTTTACCTGGAGGCTAAAGTTTTGTTGACGATCGCCCATAAAATTGCTGTAGGAGTTGCAACCCCAGCCGCGTTTTTAACGCTGTTGCCCGGAATTGCCAACGCTGCAACATTCCGCTTACAAGAAGCAACTGTTACCAGTATCAACGAGGCATTCGACGCTGGGGTGATTGATGCTGAACAACTGGTGCAGCTTTACCTCAATCGGATTGCTGCTTATGATGATCAAGGACCTGCACTCAACTCTCTCATTACCGTCAATCCAAAGGCTCTAACAGAAGCGGCGGCGTTAGATTTAGAGAGACAAACAACAGGAGCCAGAAGCCCGCTCCACGGCATTCCGGTCATCCTCAAAGACAACTACAACACATTTGACCTTCCTACCACAGCGGGTGCAACAGTCTTTAAGGACTTTATTCCTGAGCAAGACGCTTTTCAGGTGCAAAAGCTACGCGAGGCTGGTGCAATTATTCTGGCAAAAGCTAATCTGTCAGAATTTGCATTTTCGGGAGGCTCCTCTGAAAGTTCTTTAGGCGGCATCACACGCAATGCTTATGACCCGCTAAGAACGCCTGCGGGTTCGAGTGGTGGAACGGCAACGGCGATCGCGGCCAACTTTGGGGTGATTGGCTTTGGTACAGACACAGGCGGCTCCATTCGCAACCCAGCATCTGTAAGTAATCTAGTTGGGCTTAGACCCACCATTGGTCTTTCCAGTCGCTCTGGCATTGTTCCCCTGGCACTCTCTCAGGATGTCGGCGGTCCAATGACACGCACTGTCACGGATCTAGCGTTTGCTTTAGATGCCACAGTCGGTTTTGATCCTCAAGATCCGATCACGGCTACCAGTATTGGCAAAATCCCTGATACTTACACCAGCTTCCTGAACTTAAATGGGCTGCAAGGCGCAAGGATTGGGGTGGTGCGATCGCTGTTTGGGTTAGATGCTGACCCAGAAGCCGCAAAGGTCAATCAGGTGATCAATCAGTCAATTGCTGACCTGAAGCTGTTGGGTGCAGAGGTCGTGGATGATGTCACCATTCCCAATCTGGACACCATTCTTTCTTATCCCAGTTTGAGTGCATTTGAATTCAAGTTCAACTTGAATGACTATTTAGCTGCAAACCCCAATGCTCCTGTGCAATCTCTTACTGAAATTATTGAGAGTGGCGGCTTTTTGCCTTCTAACTTGAATACGTTGATCACCAGAAACAGCGTAGAACCTCTTGAGACAAACGCCAGATATCAAGAGATTATCCGCGATCGCCCCAAACTGACCCAGCAAAGCCTTCTTCAGGCTCTCAACTTGTTGGATTCAGACTCATCGAACAATCTGGATGCGCTGATCTATCCCACTAACACGAGACCCCCCGGACTCATTTCGCCGCCTTCTAATCTAGGATCAAATAGTCGTCTTAGCCCCTTCTCTGGCTTCCCAGCCCTGACAGTTCCTGCCGGATTTACATCTGGCAATCTCCCCATTGGTCTAGAATTTTTGGGACCAGCCTTCAGCGAATCAACCCTGCTGCGACTCAGCTATGCTTATGAGCAGGGAACCCTGAATCGTCGCCCTTCCTCCATTGTGCCACCGCTTGAGGGCGAGACAATTCCTGAGCCCGGTCAAACCGTAGGCTTAGCAGCGATCGGGTTGTTGCTCATAGGAGGCAGACTGAAACAGCGACATGGCAACCAAACTAAGCTTAAGACTTTGTGAGCTGACAAAGCTTAAAAGCCAAAATTCAACCAGCAATTCAAGGTTGGTGCGTCTATAGCAACTCATTCATCTCACGACTGATTTAGAACTGGGCGTTGCCGATTTGGTAATGGTATAGCTATCTCAAAAGCAGATTTCTTCGTGAAAAAATCATTACTTTTCAGCAACACCTAGAGCTGTTATAGAACACAGAGGGGCTGGGTTTTGCGGAAGCTTAGTCCTTCTGTGTTCAGCAAATATTGCTTAGCTGACGTGATAAATAGTTTCTAACTTACTTGTACTATCTGCCTCATGTCTGCTTTGTTAGGAATCATCCTCCTCTGCATTAACTCAACCACAGTGAGCAATCTCGAAAGCTTATCTTTGGCAGAAGAACCCATTCTTTGGCTATGTGAGGCGGAAAGTCGGTTGCGTTCTTATAAAGTTGCCCAACTCGATCGAGCTGTCGCACACTTTGTTTTAGAAATTTACAACGGTTCTGTGTTTGCTCCTGACCATTATCTTGAAACCATACAGATTGCAGTAGAGCTTGTAGGAAAACGACAACCCATGGGTTCCGGGCAGACGTCAGCAGGCACAACGGTTCGAGTTAGAGCGTTTGGTGGCAACATTGAGTGTCACGTAGAAGACAACTCTTGGGGTGCCGCAGCAGGCCGGTGTGAACGCATCGGCGATCTCAACTAGCTACATAAAACTAGTAGCAGTAGTACGTCAGAATGATGTGGGATTGAGCAACACCAGCAGATTAACGAGTTAATAATGGCGAGGGCTGAGGCACAGTTGGAGGTGAGCTTGGTAGAGTGAAGGCAGCGTTTGTTCGGGTAGGCTTGTGGTCAAGTAGCAAGCCTCAACTTTTTTCCACTCTCCTAGATGCGATCGCAGACATTGGCATCCTCCTATTAAGCTAGCTTGATCAGTTCTTCAGTTTCATCATCATTGCTGCTTCATCCCAGTAAGATGATACCTTTTGAATCTTGCCGGTATCATTAATTTCAAAGACACTAATTCCCTCACTTGTAACATTGCGACCGTTTTTTGCAGCGACCTGCATTGTCCATTTGACCGCTGCCCCATCTTTCACAAAGAAAATGTTGTCTTTTGACAGTTCTATCTTTTCAAAAAAGTTAGCCAACACCTTAAAGAACTGCTGAGCATCATGATGTATATGCTTTGGGGGAGCGCCAACAGGGTCATAGATGATGGCATCTTCTGAAAAAATCCCTAACCAACCTTCTGCATTCATCGCCGCCATGTTATCAAAGTAGACAGTCAGCAACGCTCCAATCTCTTCTGTTGACATGTTATCTTCCTTCTCATACGAATCGAGCTTTGCAGAATCTTCGGCAGATCCTACAAGGTTTACTTTTAGCCCAACTTTACAGTTGTATTTATGTACAAGAGGGGCATAAGTGGCGCTTATAGATCCCAATGAGTTACATACATTAATGGCATTTATGTTGATAAATAGCTGAAATGTATGGGCGATCGCTCACATTCAAGTTAGTAATTAGTTGCTCCCTACATATTGGGACAGGTTGGCATATCCTCTCCAATCAGCAGTCTTGCCAGACTGGGCAATGCTTCACCATAGGTTGGGTGAATGTGAACTGATTGTTCGAGTACCTGCCATGTTGCTTTAGCTTCCATGAGTGACAAAAAGACATGCACGAGTTCAGCCACTTCGTATCCCACTAGCGTTGCGCCTAAAATCAAATTTGTCTGAGTGTCGATGACCATGCGGTAAAACCCTAGATCGTGTCCCCACTCAATGCTGCGAGCGATATGAGCCATTGGCAGGGTGACTTCGCAGGCAGCAATGCCCTGTTTCTGAGCCTGCTCTAATGTCATCCCCACTCGTCCCAGTTGCGGCTCTGTATAGACGGCATAGCCTAACACGCGATCGTTGCGTGTCCGGTGTTCACCACACAGAATAGCTTTCAAGCGACGATAGTCTTCCCAAGAAACATGGGTAAACGCAGGCTGTTTGGCAACGTCTCCGATCGCATAGATTCCAGAGCAAGTCGTCTGAAACTGATCGTCAACTTTAATAAAACCTTGGGCATCTAATTCAACCCCTGTTGCCGCAGTATTTAATGCCCCAGTATTGGGCTTGCGTCCAGTCGCAATCAGCAATGCTTCCCCATCGAGTCCTTCACCATTACTCAGCGTTAGGGTAAACACACCATCGGTATAAGCAACTTGCTTGACCGTCGTGTTGAAATGCACCCCAATTCCGTCTTGCTTCAAGGCATCCAACAGCACAGCACTGACATCAGATTCCTCTTGAGCTAGCAGGCGATCGCCCCATACAATCAATTCGGTCTGACTTCCTAATCGCGCCATTCCCTGCCCTAACTCCAGGGCAATATAGCCACCGCCGACTACGAGCAACCGGGGCGGCATCTGCTGCAACTCAAAGAAATTTCGGTTGGTGAGATAAGGCGTTCCCGCTAAACCAGGAAAGTCAGGAATGGCAGAGGATGTCCCGGTGTTGATAACCACGATTGGAGCCTGCACCGTCACACCGCCGCCGCTGACCGTTCGCTCTCCGGTGAACGCAGCTTCAGCGCAGATGACTCGAACCCCGGAACTATCTAATCGCCGTTGAGTGCCCTGGTTAAACTGGCTGCGAATGCCACGTACCCGCTCCATCACCGCCGGAAAATCGACTTCAACCTGTGCGTGGATGCCGAGCTTTGCAGCTTGTCGAGCCCGACCTGCGGCATGGGCAGCGGCTAGAAAGGCTTTGGAAGGCGTACAGCCATAGTTGATGCAACTGCCGCCCAAGGCATCGCGCTCAAATAAAACCACGTTCTTTCCTGCTTTGGCAAAGTCAGCCGCGAGGGGAACTCCACCCTGACCACTGCCAATCACAATCACATCTGCTGTTTCCATGATTCCTCTGTTGATCGTTGGTTATTAAGGTTCCTTGGGTGAATCGATTGGTCTTAAACTAACGCAGTGACCTGAACGCGGCGCGGATCTCCTCAGAGAAGAGCTGTGACTCCTCCCACGCGGCGAAGTGACCGCCTTTATCCGCCTCGTGGAAGTAGATCAGGTTGCGATAGGCACGCCGGACCCACGTCTCTGGTGCTGGATAGATCTCTCCCGGAAATACCGTGATGGCCACCGGGAGCGAAATCTCATTAGTCTTCTGCGCGATCGCGTTTAAAAGGCTGGTGCTGCCATTCTCCCAGTACAGCCGAGCTGATGAGACTGCGCTGTTTGTTAGCCAGTACAGCGTGATGTCATCCAGCACCTCATCTTTTGTCGGGGACTTTTTGGCATCGCTGCTTGTCCAGTGTGCAAAACCTGGATGCCCTAAAAGCCACGCTGCAAGACCGACCGGCGAGTCTGTCAGTCCGTATCCGACCGTCTGCGGTCGCGTGCCCATCATCACAGCGTAGGCTCGGTCCTGTTTATTGAACAGGTTGAGTGAATCGAACGCTGCCCGTTCCTTCTGGGAAAGCCCTGCTGGTGCAGAACCGCCACTGGCGAGCACTGGGGCTATATCGGGCGGAATCGTTGCTGGCAAGTTGAGGTGGATGCCGAGTAATCCTGCGGGTGCTCGGTGCGCCATCGCGGTGGAGATAGGAGACCCCCAGTCACCACCCTGGGCAACGTAGCGGGTATACCCGAGGCGCTTCATCAGCTCCGTCCAAGCTCGCGCGATGCGATCGGGGTCCCAACCAGTGTCGGTTGGCTTGTCGGAGAAGCCATAGCCAGGAATCGACGGAATGACTAGGTCAAAGGCATCCTCTGGTTGTCCTCCGTAGGCAGTGGGGTCAGTCAGCGGGCCGATGACTTTCAGCTGTTCAACGACCGATCCGGGCCATCCGTGCGTGATGATCAACGGCAAAGCGTTCGGATGTTTGGAGCGGACGTGGATAAAGTGAATATCTAATCCGTCGATGTTCGTGACGAACTGCGGTAAGGCATTTAGCTTCGCCTCGGCTTTCCGCCAGTCGTACTCTGTTCCCCAGTAACGGACGAGATCCTTCATTGTCGCCAGTTGCAAACCCTGTGACTGGTCGGTGACCGTCTCTTGGTCAGGCCAGCGAGTTGCGGCGATGCGTTGGCGGAGATCGTCGATCGCCTCTTGCGGAACATGAACTTGAAAGGGGCGAATTGCAGTTGTGCCAGTGGACTGCGCGGTTTCAAGTTGGGTTATGGCAGTCTCATTGCTAAAGGGACGGAGTGTGTTGTCTTGGGTCGCGATCGCCTCGATTACAACCTGGGCTTGTGCGCCAGTCTGGGCGGGTTGCTGCGCCAGCACGCGGTTGAGCGGTGCTAGAAACACCGTTGCTACCAAGAGCGCAACGAGAAATCGTGAGAGGAAGAAAGCACCTACCGTGCGGGCTTTGGTTGGGTAATATGCTCTTTTCAGTTTGATCATGGTGTTTTCTCCGCGCTGCAAATTGTCCGTTTCACGACTTAGGCAAAACACCATCAGTAACCGTCAACTTCGACGATCGCATTTGCAAACTCTCGCGGCGCTTCTTGCGGTGGGTTGTGCCCAACTCCGCCATTGATAACCCGGTGTGAGTATCTGCCCGAGAATTTCCTGGCATAGGAATTGGCATCCGGGTGCGGCGCACCGTTGGCGTCACCTTCAAGGGTGATGGTGGGCACGGCGATCGCAGGAAATGTGGCGAGGCGCTTCTCAAGCTCATCGTACTGCGGCTCACCTTCGGCCAGACTGAGCCGCCAGCGGTAGTTGTGGATGACGATGCTGACATGATCTGGATTGTCGAAAGACTCGGCGCTGCGATCGAATGTCGCGTCATCGAAGTGCCATTGTGGCGAAGCAAGCTTCCAGATGAGCTTGTTAAAGTCATGTCGGTATTTTTCGTAGCCCGCGCGGCCCCGCTCCGTCGCGAAATAAAATTGATACCACCATTCGAGTTCAGCTTGCGGAAGCAGTGGCATCTGGTTGACTTCAGGGTTGCCGATCAAATAACCACTAACGGAGACGAGAGCCTTGCAGCGTTCGGGCCAAAGCGCCGCGATGATGTTGGCGGTGCGCGCTCCCCAATCAAACCCGCCGATGATCGCCTGATCGATCTTGAGCGCATCCATCAAAGCGATGATATCGACCGCAAGTGCTGACTGCTGCCCATTCCGAGGCGTCTCGCTTGAAAGAAAGCGCGTCGTACCATAGCCGCGTAGATACGGGACGATCGCCCGATATCCCGCCGACGCCAACAATGGGGCGACATCAACATAGCTGTGAATGTCGTAGGGCCATCCATGCAGGAGGATGACTGGACGACCATTCGCAGAACCAACCTCAGCGTATCCAACATTCAGGACACCAGCCTCGATCTGCTTGAGTGAGCCAAATGATGTGTTTGTCCCTGACTTCATCCTGGGCAGAGCTGCTGGTTTTGTTTGGCTCGATTGGGCGATCGCAGAACCGAAGATGCCTAGCTGTGTAGTCGCAATGGTCATAGCCGCAGTACCCAAAAAGCGACGGCGCTGGCGGTTGATTTTTTCAGACATTGCTCTTTTTCCAATTGGATTTAACTCAACTTGCTTTCACTCGGCGTGAATTCAGCAGCGTGCAATTTCACGAAGTCGTACATACTCGTCGGCATCTTGCCCGTGAGCTGGAACAGGTCATCCGTCATGCGGTCATACCGCCCCTGCGCGTGAAGCTCGGCCATCACCGCGAGGTGGTGGGCTAGGTGCGTTGGCACCCCAAACTCACGCAGCTGATCAGTCCACCCGGAGAGCGGCACATCACGATAGCGGATTGTTCGACCGAGGGCTTCGGACAAGACACGGGCGTAGTGGTCCAGATCGGCTGACTCAAATCCGGTCAGATTGTAAATATGGCCAATGTGTGGGCCAGGATCGTCGAGGATCACGGAAAGGGCGCGCGCTACATCAACCGCCGAGATCGGCGAGGTCTTGCTATTACCCAGCGGCAGAGCCAGTTCGTCGTTATCCCGGACGCTAGCAGCGGCGAGACGCAGGAAGAAGCCTTCCAGGAAGACCGTCGGTCGTACCGTGATAACTGGCAACCCCGACCATGCCAATGCCTGTTCCGCCAGCCAGTGCAGCTTGTGCTGTGGGCTATCCGTGGTCTCGGTAATGCTCATCTGCGTTACTGTCATCTGCGATATATTCACGAAAGCTTCGACCCCGTGGTGCTTTGCCACCGCAGCAGTGTTGACCGTGGCTTCGAGATACGCCGCCGAGACCGACATGCCGAAATAGACGCGCTTAACCCCTGCGATCGCCCGGTGCATTGAGGTAAGGTCGGTCAGGTCACCCTGCACAACCTCGGCCCCAAGCTGGCGCAGAGCTTCAGCGCGTTCATCCTCCCGCCGGACCAAGGCGCGCACCTTGTGCCCCTTGTCGAGCAGCATGGCGGTGAGGTTGCGACCGATCGCACCGATATCTCCGGCGGCTCCGGTGACGAGGATGGGGCTGTCATGGGTGGAGTTTATCGTCATATCATTTACCTTGCGTTCACTGTCTTGTCTGCGTTCACCATCTTGTCGCTCGTTGCGAAAACATATCTGTTTGCGGGCTCAACCGAATGTGAACGCAAACGCCTCCACCCCAGAATCCAGAAACTCGATTTCGAACTGGCGATCGCGGATGGGCTGTGGCTGTCGAATCAGTTGATACAACCGCTGCTCAGTGACTGTGCCTATGCCTCGCTCATCGACATCAAGCCCATGAGCCGCGACTGCTGGTTGCCCGTCTAGGAGCACGCGAAACCCCACCGACGTTCCTGGCTCAGTCGGCCCCATGACGAGATGCAGGTCGCGGGCATGAAAGCGGTACACAATCCGCCCGCCGGGCTGGTTCAGGACAATGGCTTGTTTTCCGATTGTCCAATCGCCCGAAAGCGCCCATTGATTACGTTGTAGTTGTGTGGGGGCGGTATATGCATGAGGCTTGTTTAACACCGCGCTGCCGAAAGATGCAAAATTCTCTGTTCTTTCGTAGCCGAGGTAGTTTTCAGGCGATCGCAGACTGTCCCAATCGGCGGCAGCCTCAAAACCACGAGCGTTAACTTCAACCATTTCCTGACCGACACGACCAGCCCCAGACTCAGACAGAAGCTGTTGAATGACCCGTTCCGATTGCTCATACTCGCCCTCGCCGAAGTGGTGATGCCGAATGCGTCCTTGCCTGTCTATAAAATAAAGGGCTGGCCAATAACGGTTTTCAAAGGCGCGCCACACCGCATAATCGTTATCCACGGCGATTGGATAATCAATGCTCATATCCGTCAAAGCTCGACGGACATTATCGATATGCTTGTCGAATTCAAACTCGGGTGTGTGCACACCAATCACGGTTAGCTCCTGATCCTGATACTTCTCGGCCCAAGCACGCACATAAGGGAGTTGCCGCAGCCAATTGATGCAGGTATAAGTGCAGAAGTTGATCAGCACGACTTTTCCGCGCAGTTCGTCAACCATTAATGGCTGCGAATTGAGCCATGCGATCGCGCCGCCAAGAGAGGGAAGTTTGCCTTCAATCGGTAACTCAGCCGTTGTTGGCGTAGCGTGCTGTTTGGTGCAACTGATCATGCCGAGCTGGGTGGCAGCAATGGTTTTAATCATGGTTGTTAAAAAGGAGCGGCGATTAGGATTGATTGCTTTGAACACACGCTGACCTCCCTGTCGTTGCGTTCAGAGGTGCGGTGGAATTAGCATCGGACTGGCAAGGATATTTTTCATAATTAGCGCAGCGACCTGAACGCCGCCCTGAGTTCCTGAGTAAAAATTGTTGGTTGCTCCCACGCTGCAAAGTGTCCACCTTTGTCGAGCTGGTTGAAGTAGATGAGATTGGGATACGCCCGCTCGGTCCAGCTTCGTGGGGCCTGATATGCCTCGCCGGGAAAGACGCTCACGGCCACCGGAATGGAGACGCCCTTGGCGTCCCAAAAACCACCTTTATACTCCCAATAGAGGCGAGACGCAGAGACCCCCGTGTTCGTCAGCCAATACAGCGTGATGTTGTCGAGAATCTCGTCCCGCGTCAGTTCGCCCGTGGTGCTCGTGGTCCGGTTCAGAGCCGCGACGACCGCCGCCGCTGGCTGACCGCCATCATCATCGTGGTCAAGCAGCCAAGCGGCCAGTCCGACGGGTGAATCCGCAATGCCGTACAACGTTTGCGGGCGCGACGCCATATATTTGGCATAGGCAACTTTTTGCTTCAACGTTTTGTCCAGCTGCTCATAGGCGCGTCGTTCCTCAACCGAGAGACCGGATGGCACCGGGTCGCCAGCCAGGAGAGCCTTATAGACATCGGCTGGAACGGCACCAGGGTAGTTGGTGTGGATGGCGAGCAATCCCGCCGGTGCCTGTACACCCATCAGGTCAACCACAAACGCACCCCAGTCACCACCCTGAGCGACGTAGCGGTTGTAGCCGAGACGTTTCATCAACACGTCCCAAGCACGTGCCATGCGCTCGACGCCCCAGCCCGTAGTAGTCGGCTTGCCGGAGAAGCCGTAGCCAGGCATCGACGGAACCACCACATGGAAAGCGTCCGATGCGCTTCCGCCATGTGCCGTGGGATTAGTCAGTGGATCGATAATCTTTAGCTGCTCGATGATTGAGCCAGGCCAACCGTGCGTGACGATGAGCGGCAATGCGTTCTCATATTGCGATCGCACGTGAATGAAATGAATGTCTAGCCCATCGATCTCGGTGATGAAGTGCGGCAGGGCTTTCAGTTTCGCTTCGACCTTGCGCCAATCGTAATCGGTTGCCCAGTAGCGTGTGAGTTTCTGCATCGTCGCGAGCTGCAAGCCCTGCGAGTAGTCAGCGACCGTCTCCTTTTCAGGCCAGCGGGTCGCCGCGATGCGTTGGCGGAGATCGACAAGCGCCTCTTGCGGGATGTTGATACGGAAGGGGCGGATGGCGGTTGGGTCGGTGGACGGCACGGTTCTGGGTTGAGCCGTGGGGGGCTCCTGGGGTTGTGTTTGGCTTGATTGGGCGATCGCCGAACTGATTCGACCTAGCTGTGTAGTTGCGATCGTCATGCCCGCGATACCTAGAAAGCGGCGGCGTGGATGGTTGATTTTTTCAGGCATTGATCTTGCTCTAATTGCGTTTCACTGAGGTTACGGATTGTCTGTCTACGTGGCTCAGTTGTGATGGTGGGGCGAGAACCCAACTTGGTCGATGCCATTGCGATCGCATCATTTGGCAAGAGCAGGCAAAATCTTCTCCATGTAGCGGTCAGCGGCGGCGGCTGCCTCTTCTGGAGTACTGCCACTCTGACGGGCACTTAGATAGGGCGCATACCAGTCCCACCAATGATGCTCGCCGTGAGCCTTCTCGTAGGAGTCGTGGTGCTCTGCCGTCTCGCGGAGCAAGGTTGCAAGGGTTGCAACATCTAGGTCTTGTGCTGGCGTAGAGTCCCATAGGCGACCAGGAAGCCGCGTTTGGATTTCCTGGAGCAACCAGACATTCCCGTCCGGATCTTCGAACGAGGCAAATGAGAAGTAGGAACGACCTTCCGGGTCACGCCCACCGACATGGGAGTTTTCCACGGCGTTGTTAAAAGGCCCACCAGCGTAGTGGAAGATCTCACTCACATTGACACCGCGATCGCTCAAATCTTTGCGGACAGCATCGAGATCATCCACGGCGAGGACTAGGTTTTGCGTCGAGCCAGAATTGTTGGGAGTGACTCCCTTACCGAAGATAATCGAAGCGTCCGAGTTGGGTGGCGTCATCTGGATGCCACGAAAGTCGCCACCCACCACATCGATGTCGAACCGCCAGCCGAGATTTGCGTAGAATGCTTTCGCGCGATCGATGTCGGAAACGTTGAATAACACCACTTCGAGTTTCATGTTTGGACTGACGTGATTGCTGCTCATCTTGATCTCCTTTTTGGTTGGTAAGTTTGATGTTTAGACTGGTTACGTTGCATTCTTCTGCGATCGCCCCATCGCTCACTTCACTGAGGAAAAGGCAGTCGGGGCTAGCAACTCGCTGCTGATGTTTTGCACGAGTTGTCCATCCTTCTCGGTTTCGGTTTTGATCGCGATCCATTCAGGGTCGGCGAGGAATGCACTCCAACGATCCTCACGCTCAGCCATGCTGTTCCACGCCAGCAGGTAGATGAGGTTACTCTCGCTCTCGCCAATTAACGTTGTCCAAAATCCAGCCTGACGGATGCCATGCTTTTCCCAAATCTGTATTGTGTGGTTCTGGAAGCGCGAAAGCAGCGCGGGTAGTCGTCCGGGCATGGCGCGATAAATGCGTAATTCGTAGATCATGCCTTTAATGCCCCGCACTCTGTCCACCATCGACGTGCAGGATTTCGCCCGTTACAAAGTTGGCTGATTCGAGGTAGAGGATGGCATCGACGACATCGGAGATCTCGCCCATATGTCTGATCGGGTGTAGGGCATCAAGCTGTGCATGGGTCTCCGGGGGATTCATTGGCGTCTTGATGATACCCAGCCCGATCGCGTTCACCCGGATACCGCGCTTGGCATACTCGATCGCGAGGGATTTGGTCGCGGCATTCAGTCCGCCTTTTGTCAGAGACGCGAGTACAGAGGGTACACCAGCGATCGCGTTGTCAACTAGGCTCGTCGAGATCTGCACGATATGTCCACTACCCTGTTTCTCCATCTCAGCGATCGCGAGTTGTGTCATGTGAAAGAAGCCAGCAACGTTAGTGCCCAGGTACACCTCGTAATCATCCTTGGTGTACTCGGTAAATGGCTTGGCGATGAAGATGCCAGCGTTGTTGATCAGTGTGTCGATGCACCCAAATCGGGTCACACCTTCGACGATCGCCCGCTCCGCAGTTTTTCGATCGGCGATGTCACCAGATATCGTTATGACTTCATCGTCATCTGAGGGTTGTATTGAGCGTGAGGTTGCAATTACCCGGTAGTTGCGATCGCGGTACGCCTTGACCAGAGCTGCACCGATGCCTTGCGACGCACCAGTGATTACAGCAACTTTCTGTTCAGTGCCCATCGTAAAACTCCTTTGGAAATCATGTGTGAATGTTGTAGGTCAGGCTGTGGTCGCAGCCGTAACGCGATGGTCATGGTCAGTACTGAGGCATACTGGTAGCCATGTTTCGAGTTCCTGTGACATTTTTGTGGCATTCTTCTGGCACAGATCGACCGCATCTTTTCCGAGGGGCAAATGCAGTGGTGGACGTTCTGTATTGGCGAGTTGAATCATCACCTGAGCCAACTTTTTCGGATCACCGGGCTGGTTTCCATGTAGCGTATCGGCTCCCCTACGCATCGCTCCTACCGTTTCCTGGTAATCGGCGATAATAGTTTTAGCAGCAACATAAGATTCAGTGCTCAAGAAGTCGGTACTAAAAAGGCCAGGAGCCACTGCTGTAACGTGGATGCCAAAGGGAGCCAGTTCGACTGCTAGCCCTTTGGAGATGCCTTCGACGGCAAATTTAGTGGACCCATACAATCCCCAACCCGCAACGGCATCGTAGGCAAACAAAGACGAGATATTGATCACTCGCCCGCACCTTTGTTGGCGCAGGTAGGGCAACAGGGCACGAGTCACATTCAGTAAACCAAACACGTTGGTGTCGTACTGTTTGCGAACTTCAGCATCCGTAGCTTCTTCGATCGCGCTCACCATGCCAAACCCAGCATTATTGACTAGAACATCAACCCGACCAAAACGGGCAATACCTTGCTTTACAGCCTCTCGTACCTGGCTTTCCTGGGTGACATCCATCTGCACCACATACAGATCCGGGTGGTTGTGCAGGGTAGCAGTAAGTTGTGCGGGATCACTGCGAACCGCTGCCACAACGCGATCGCCTGCCGCTAGGGCTGCTTGGGTAATTTCTAACCCAAAGCCTCTGGAAGCTCCCGTAATGAACCATACTTTCTGCGTTGTCATCTGACGTCCTCGCTATAGATGTTGTCTAGTGTGTTGGCTCTAACTCTTTGGGTTCGTGCCTGACTGCTGCACCCATGATGAGGATCAAAAGGAGGGAAAAGTCTGTTATGCGACTGAGTCTGTTTTTACGGTGGTTTGCAGCTGGTATTCGAGATGTAGAATTTCTGCTGCCCGCTCCCCGACGATCACGCAGGGAGCCATCGTGTTGCCCGTGGTTATTCGCGGCAGAATCGATCCATCAGCAATCCGGAGATTGTCAATTCCATACACTCTCAGGTTGCTATCCACCACCGACATAGAATCTCGACCCATCTTCGCGGTGCAGGTTTCGTGCCAGAAACTGGTCGCAGCATCTCGAATAAAGCGTTCAAGTTCAACTCCTTTCAAATTACCTGGCATGACTTCACGCTTGACGAACGGACGCAGCGGCGCACAGTTACCAACTTCGCGACAGAGTTCGACGCAAGCGATCGCAGTTTTGAGATCGTCCGGGTCAGACAGCGTGTTGGCATCAATCAGAATTGGGTCGGATGGATCGGCTCCCGTCAGGCGTAGACGGCCTCGGCTTTTGGGATGTGAGAGCGCCCCAAATAACGTCCAGCCTGCACCAGGCAGCCCAAACCGGACGGCATTCTCAGCACTGGATTTTGGCACCTCGGCCTGACAGACAAATAAGTCTGGACTGTCCATCCCGGACTGGTGGCCCGTGAAAAAGATTGCCTCGGAGAAGTTGTTTCTGGGTTCGAGAGCGGTTTCATATTCCCAGACACAATCGAAGGCAACGTGGTCTTGAAAATTTTGCCCCACACCGGGAAGGTGCTGCACGACAGGAATGCCAAATCGCTGCAACTCAACCTCATCGCCAATACCCGATTGCATCAGCACTTTCGGCGTATGGATTGCACCAAGCGACAGCACGACTTCGACTGCCGCACCAATGCGATAGATCGCATCCTGATAAGCAATCTCCACGCCAGTAACCCGTTTGCCCTGGAACGTTAGCCGTGTGACCAGTGCCTGACTGAGAACCGTCAGGTTTGGTCGATCCAGATACGGGAAGACGTAAGAACGGAATATGGATTCGCGCTTGCCATTGCGGACTCGCACATCGCTGATAGCAGCACCCTTCGCCGCTTCCATCATGCGTCCGTTGGGATTTTCAAACGTCGGAATACCCACCACCCTTGCTGCTTCGACCGTGGCGGGTGCGCTCGGGTTTGGATCTGGTGCGGGCTGGACAAAGACTGGTCCTCCCGTGCCGCGATACATTGGGTCCGGTGCACCATGCCAATCTTCCAGACGGCGATAAATCTGCAAGATGGATTCATAACTCCAGGCAGGATCGTTGGCAACGGATGCGAAGAGATCCCAATCCTGCTTGTGTCCGCGTGCCCAAACCATGATGTTGATGCTCGATCCACCGCCGAGTACCTTGCCCATAGAGAACGGAATCGAACGACCGTTCACATGTCGATTCGGCTGTCCCTGGAAGCTCCAGTCGCGATCGCTGCCAAGGTTAATCGGCCATTGATTCGCTTCCATGACACTGGGCACATCATCGCTGCCTCCAGCTTCAAGCAGCAGAACGCTGACATCCGGATTCTCGGCTAGTCTGCGGGCAACTACCGAGCCAGAAGATCCAGATCCGCAAACAATAAAATCGTACTGGTGCCTCAGCTCCGAGGTGAGCTGGCGCTGGTTGCGGCGAACACGTTCGGCGAAAATATCATGGCTATCAGTTTCATGTAGATAGTTCTCACGTTCATCCTCAAAGAACTTGTGCTCAAAATTCGTCTTCATCACGCTTACCTCGTCTTTAAAAGCGATCGATATCCTGTTACCGTCCAGGAAGCCGCACCCTAACCTCTTGAAGTACCCAACCGTTGCCGTCTGGATCACTGAACGAGGCATACGAGGCATAGTCGCCACGTTTCGGATCGGTACCCGGTACCCGTCCCTCAGTTCCGGCGTGGTGGAAGATGCCGTCGATGTCGTGAAATATCTCGCTCACCTCCACACCCCGCTCAACGAGTTCGGCGCGGGCTGCCTCGATGTCATAAACGATGAGGTACAAACCTTGAACTGAACCTGGCTCGGCTAACGACACTCCCTTACCAAAGATGATTGAGCACTCCGATCCGGGAGGAGTTAATTGCACCACCCGGAAACCATTCTCGCCAGGAAAATCAGCATCAAGTCGCCATCCCAACGTTTTATAGAAGTCTTTGGAGCGATCGACATCGGCAACGGGGATCACCACAATTTCGAGTTTCATATTTTGGCTGCTTACAGTATTGCTAGTCATCTTGTTCTCCTTTAGGTTGGTGGATTTGATGTTCAGATTGGTTGCTTTTTATTCTTCTGCGATCGCCCAGCGCACATCACTCAAGTTCTTTGAATTAAAACGCGACTTAAATGGAAATCTGCTTAGTTTGAGCTGCCGTCGAAGTTGATGCGTCCATATCCTAAGAACTGCCCTAGCCCATTCTCTCCATCTGGATAAGCGGTAACGCCGAGCAGATAAACAATCATCTCCTTACAGCATGAACGGTTAGTGACAGTCATGGAGTTTAGAACAATAGAATTGCTACATCCTCGTTGCAACGGTGGGTAAAGTTCCGGGTGGGCCTAGAATCTCATCGCCAATTTCAGCACTCATGCGCTCAAATAGAGCCATATCTGATGCTGTTGTTTCATCCTGTGTTCCCACCGCTGCAATCAACTGGGCAAAGGCACTGGGGGCAGCAATGACTAATCCGCGAGCTGGCTTGTCACTGAGTGCAGCAACCACATGAGTTGTACCGATAGGAATGAAGAAACTTTCACCTACGCCTAACACAACTTTGTTCTCATCTGCCCAGATCGTAAACTCACCTTCCAGCACATAAAGCTGTTCAGAGTAACGGGTGTGGCGATGGGGAGGAGTCTGTGAACCTGGTGGAAGATAGCCTTCAATCAAATCATAATGACCTCCGGTTGTGGTGCGATCGGCAACGATGCTGAGGCGAGAACCAAAAAACCAGAAAGATTGTGTCATGAGATGAAGACCTTTGAGATAACCATCAAAAATGTTGATTAACTGCCACCGCAATGGCTGCTATCAATTGCTCAATCGTCCAACGTTCGCGGTAACGAATCCCATTCACAAACAGAGCGGGTGCAGTTTCTACGCCACTTCGATGTCCACCTTGAATGTCTGTAAGGATGCGATCGACATATACTCCTTTGGATAAGTCCTGCAAAAAATGAGGAATATCAAGCCCTAGACGCTGGGCATACTCGACCAGATAGCCGTTTTCCAACTCCTGTTGATGAATGAACAGCATCTCGTGCATCTGCCAAAATTGACCTTGGGTTGCTGCTGCTTCCGCTGCTTCCGCTGCTCGCTGGGCATGAGGATGCATTTGCACCTGGGGAAAATGACGAAAGATAAAACATGAATTGTGATCTCCCAAAGAGTCTCTCAACTCTTGTTGAGCTGCTTTAATTGACCGATAGCCAGTTGCACTCTGAAAAGATTCATAATCTCCATACAGGACGAGCACTACAGTGGCATCTAGCAAACCGTGACAATGATCATGATCTGAAGGTGGTATAGCTAAAAAGCTATTAAAATGGTCGTAAGTCATGTTTCTGAAGGCAAACGTGAGCCTCACAACCTAGCTACGTCAGCCTTTATAGGCAACAGTATAGGTATTTACCTCTTTCCTGTCGTCCACATAAAGTTGACACTTCTGTGCGAACGAGTGATGGATGATCTAATCCATCTCTTAGGTAAAGTTAAATCCACCTAAAGTAGGATTTAAAACCCAACTTAAGTACGCCTACAGACTGACAAGCCCACGCTTAACGGCAATAATCACGGCCTGAACGCGGTCATTCACTCCCAGTTTGCTCAAAATACGATTCACATGTGATTTGATGGTACTTTCACCAATACTTAAAGCTGTGCCAATTTCTTGATTACTCATCCCTTGCGCCATCAGACGAAGCACTTCTAACTCTCGTTCGCTGAGTTCTGGATTGTTCATCCTCTGTAATAATTTCGCACCCACAGCTGGTGGAATATATTTTTCACCGCTATGAATGGCGCGAATGGCATTTAAAAGCTCGTTGGGCTTAGCATCCTTGAGCAGGTAGCCCTGAGCACCTGCCCGCAAACCACGATAAATATCTTCATCCCCATCGTAAGTTGTGAGCACAGCAATCCGGGCCTGTCTAAATTCGGCACAAATCGCAGTAATGGCTTCAACTCCTTCCATTCTGGGCATGCGCAGATCCATGAGCGTGATATCGGGTTGGTGTTGACGATAGAGTGCGATCGCCTGCTGACCATCTTCGGCCTGAGCAATGACGGTCATTTCTGAATCATGGTTGATGATAGTTGCCAGTCCCTGCCTGACAACGGCATGATCATCAGCAATCAAAACACGAATCGGAGTAGATTGTTTCATCGTCATCCTCATGCTCGATTAACAATGACAGTAATTTCTGTTCCCTGCCCAGGTTGGCTTTGAATCGTCAGTTGTGCGCCAATCAGCTCTGCACGTTCGCTCATACCTAACAAACCAAAACCGCTGCCCAATGGGATAGTACCAACTCCAAAGCCTTGTCCGTCATCTTTGACACGTAAAAGGCACTGGGTGTTGTTGTATGTCAATTCAACCAAGATCCCACTGGCATTAGCATATCTCATGGCATTGGTGAGCGCCTCCTGTCCGATCCGGAGTAAATGATCTTCTACTTCGGCTGGCAGAGAGAAAGCTTCACCTTGGGTCCTGTAAATCAGATTGGTATTAGCAGTTGCTCGGATTTGATTGACAAGGCGCTGCAAAGCACTCTGTAGATTGCCCTCTTCCAGCAGCTGAGGACGGAGAGCTGTCACAGATCGACGAGCTTCAGCCAGTCCGGTACGGGCTAGCTCATCAATGATTTCTAGTATTTCCAGATGCGTTTTGGAGATAATCAAATCGTCGGAGAGCATTTGCGTTGCTGCCCCGACTTGAAGCAGAATGCCAGTAAAGGACTGCGCTAACGTATCGTGGATTTCTCGTGCCATGCGGTTGCGTTCTTCCAGAACTGAGGCTTGTTCGGCCCGTCTGCGTTCACGTAGTGCAGCGTCTCTCTGTTCGGTAAGGTCTGTGATCAGACTGTAGAACCCTCTCACCTGAACATTGGTATCAAAATCAGGGATCAAGGTCGCACTGATGTACCGTTTACCAAGCGGAAGAGGGATTTCTGCCTCGAAGTTGACCGTCTGTCCTGCAAACACCTGATTAATATACGGCTCAACCCGTTGGTAAACCGCTTCACCGAGAAGTTGACGAACCGGGTTGCCCAGAATTTGATCACGGCTACGGTTGAACCAGACTTCATAGGTTCGGTTGATAAATTGATAGCACCGATTGGCATTGACGTAGCCGATTAGAGCTGGTAGAGCGTTGGCAATCAACCGTAGTTCCCGTTCTCGACGGCGCAGTTTTGCTTCGCTTCTCTGTAAAGCTGATGTCCGTTCTGCAACCTGCTGCTCTAAGGTGCGATTATAATCAGCAAGTAGTTGTTCAGCTTGTTTACGTTCTGTAATGTCTTGAAAGGCTGCGATTGCATAAACTACATTGCCCTGTTCGTCAAAAACTGGAGTTCCCCACACCTCAATTGGAATTCTGTCTTGGTGAATTTCCATATCATCAACTGTGGTGCGTTCGCCGCTCAACGCTCGGATAATTGGCAGCCTCTCTGTCGGATAGATTTGATTCGTTCCCGCTAGATAAAACTGATAAACTTCTGGGATTTCATCTGGTGCTACGGAAGGATCAATTCCCTTACCCATTAGTTGAACGCCGCGTTGATTGGCATAGTAGGGGCGACCTGCCGCATCAACAATGCCAATCCCGACTGGAATTGCTTCTAGAAATTGAGCCATCTGACTTTCGCGGGCGCGGAGCTTTGAGTAGAGCCTTGCATTTTCGATCGCGATCGCAGCCTGAGTTGAGAGTAGATTGAGAAGTTGCGATCGCTCTGCTGTGAATACCCCAGTGACTAATCGATTTTCCAGATACAGCACACCAACAAGATTGCTTTGATTCAGCAACGGCAAACACAGGACTGATTGAACTTGATGATGTTGAATGTAAGAATCATTAATAAATTTACTGTCACGAGCAGCATCATTGAGAATCACTGATTCATGGGTCCGAATCACATACTGAATAATTGATTCAGGTAAACGATTTGCTATTGGAGCTGATAGCAGCACTTGCGTAGCACAGACCTGCTCACCATCGGTAAGTTCACAAGCAGCTGCGATCGTCCATTCTCCTGCATTTTCTAAAAGTAGATATCCGGTTTGTGCCCCAGCATTCTCAATTAGGAGCTGCATTAAAGAATAAAGTAACTGTTCTAGCTCAATCTCGCTTGAAATTGCTTGAGATGCTTTCATCACCGCTGCTAAATCGAGAGCGCCCTGTGAGGTGTTAGAAGTCGTTCCAGCAGTGGTGCGAATGGGTATGGAATCTATGTTGCCTGACTGAGGAAAGGATGAGGGATAGCGGATCTCTAAATCTTTGACCTTTGCCATTGCGCCCCACCGCTCATAGCAGTAGTGAGCTTCCTTCATATAAAGCTGAGCAAACTTTTCTCGACCACGAGCCAAGTAATGTTTAGCTGCTAACTCATAGGCTAAGGCTTCTTCTTGAAGATACTCGTTTTCTTTAGCACCTTGAATGGCTTGTTCGTAAAACTCCTCTGCTTCAAAAAACTGACCCAACACTCTTGCTTTCTCTGCTTCAACTAACTGAAATTTATGCAAAAAATTCATGGGGGCGTGGTGTGCCCATTTCTGCATCTTCTCCTGGTTGGCATTAACGCGATACAACCAAGCTGCTTTTTCAGGGTTTGAAGCATTTGCCCACAAGCTCAAAAATATGAGGGAGTCATAGAAATGAAATGGCGGTACAGAGACTAATGCTGTGGCTGCGCTTAAATATTGTTCTGACAAAGTAGCCGTTTTTGCAGCTTGCTCATAATCCCCGAACAGATAGCATAAAACCAGCTTATTTAAGTAAAAGTAGTGAAGGCTAGTTCCATCCTTGACCGCGATCGCCTGTGATAGTGTTTCCTCTTCGTCATAGAGATAACCCACTAAGCGACTTGGATTTTCAGATTGACCTCGCAGGTTAAGGATCGTTTGCTGCAACATTGCGAGCCAAGTGGAAACAGTCTCTCGTCTAATTTGACTGGCAGCTTTACGATAAATCGCTGTTTGTTGTTCCAGTTCTGTCAGTTCTTGTCCTGCAAAAAAGGGGCAATAACATAGACTAAATGCACAATAACCCGCAAATTCAAACTCTCCACTTTCTATCCCGCTTTGATAACCATCGGCTAAAACGGGGAACGTCTCTTTAAGGTGGTCTTTCCAGTGAATTATGTGGAAACCCGCCACTAGCAATGCTTTGCAGTTACCTTTCTTGTTACTTGATCTTTTCGCTAAATTTAAGGATAGTTTGCCAAATCGATAGCCCAGTTCAATGTCTTGTACAACTCCACAGAGCATCATGCCATAGGTAGCATAACCAAGCAGCGACCAGATAGCGTTTCCATTGGTAATCGACAAATTCACCATCTTGCACACAATCAGCACCATCAGAGCGGGTGACACCATAAAAGCCGCACCCACTGTGCTTGCTAAAATGTAGATTGCTGCTAGTGGGACAGGTTCAGCCATCTCTGGCAGATCAATCAAATCTTCGATTTCCCGCCCAGCCAATCGTGAAGCGGTTTCCTCTAATCCTGCTTCAACGTCTAACTGACTTGGGGCTTCTACTAAACTAATTCCCAAGAGTTGCAGCACTTCCAAACCAGCTTTTAGGGCTTCTTTAGAGTCTCCCCGCGACAGCCAAGCTTGAATCCTGCTGTCGTAAGCTTTCACGGTGTCTAGCACTGTCTTTGTATGACTGAGCACTGCTTCGACAAGCCGCTCCATTTCGTCAAAGTGACCACTGAGGTAGGCTGCCTCTGCTGCCCCCGAATGCAACGCCAAGGTCAAGTCATACTCATGCTGCCAGCTCTCTACATCAAGCAGTTCAAGCCCTGCCTTGAAATACTGGAAAGCAGCTTCATAAGCCGTCGCTGCCAGCGCTTTCTCACCTGCTTGCAAATTCAATTTGGCAATCTCATTCCGTTCAGCTTGATCAGTGGCGAGAGCAATCCCATGATTGAGATGATCAACAATTTCAAACAATCGCTCTGTTATCCGCTCTAGTGAGGATTTTTCCAGTAGATTGCGACCGATTTGAAGATGAACAATTTGTTTCTGCGACTCATCAATTAAGGCGTATGCTGCTTGCTGTACGCGATCGTGCAAAAACTTATACTCTTGAACTAACAAGTTCTCGTCTAACTCAGAGAAGGGTTGAATGAGTCCAGCTTGGATGGCTGCTAACAAATCCTGAAAAACTGTTTGAGGCGATTGCTGAAAGACGATCGCCAACGTCTCCAAATCAAATTCAGCTCCGATGCAGGCGGCTAATTGAAGCAGTTGCTGGGTGTTTTCTGGCAGTTTCTTTAACTTGAGCAGCAGCAACTCCACTACATTATCAGTAATATTCTGAGCTTCAATCTGAGCAATGTCCCACTGCCAGCTTCGCTGTTCAGGATTAAAGCTCAACAGATTCTCACTGTATAGCGATCGCAAAAATTCGCCCACAAAGAAGGGATTGCCTTCTGTTTTGTGTAGCACTAACTCGGCTAGGGAAGCAATCTTGTCTGCACTCTGATGCATCGTCTCGGCAATTAACTGATTCAGCGGTTCCAGTGTGAGGGGTGCTAGAACGATTTTCTGAGGCACTACCCCTCGCTTTCGCAAGTGCTCCAATGACAGCGCTAGTGGATGGGTTGCAGTGACTTCATTGTCTCGATAGGCTCCGATCAGAAATAGCGCTTGGGTTTGCTCATCGAGCAGTATCAACTCAATTAACTTCAGGGTGGCAGAGTCAATCCACTGCAAATCATCCAGGAAGATAACCAACGGATGTTCTTCAGAACAAAACACCCGAATAAACTGTTGAAAGACTCGATTAAAGCGATTTTGCGCTTCCGTTGCCCCACCTTCCGTTACAGGGGGCTGTTTGCCAATGATCAGTTCGACTTCGGGAATGACATCAATAATCAATTGTCCATTGCTGCCTAAGGCAGTGAGAAGGCGCGATCGCCACCGTTGTAACTGCTCATCTGGTTCACTCAGCAGTTGCTGCACCAGTTTTCGCAAGGCATCCACAATTGCACTGTAGGGAATATTGCGCTGCAACTGGTCAAACTTACCTGAGATAAAATACCCGCGCTTTGCCGTAATCGGCTTGTACAGTTCCTGCACTAAGGCTGATTTACCAACCCCAGAATAGCCAGAGACCAACATCATCTCGACTTTGAATTGCAGCTTTTCTATGCTCTCTACCTGGGCATCTTCGTCGATATCCTTCCCTTCAGCTACTCTGTCAAATATTTCCAGTAATGCTGCAAGCTCTACCTCTCGCCCATACAGCTTCTGAGGAATCTGAAATTGATCGGAAACATCTTGCAAACCCAACCGAAAAGGATTAATTTGACCCTTTGGTTCGAGTTGAACAGCGCAGTTCTCTAAATCTGCTTTGATGCCCCAAGCGCTTTGATAGCGATCCTCGGCATTCTTCGCCATCAATTTCAAGATAATATCTGAAACTGGCTGGGGAATCTGAGGATTCAATTCATACGGTGGTATAGGAGGTTTGGCAAGATGACAATGGACAAGTTCAAGGATATCCGTTGTCGGAAACGGCACTTGTCCGGTAAGTAATTTGTAGAACGTCACTCCAAGTGAGTAAAAATCGGTGCGGTAATCGATCGGACGATTCATCCGCCCAGTCTGCTCCGGAGAGAGATAAGCGAGAGTGCCCTCTAATACATGCGAACCTTTAAACCTGCGATTGGTGCGATTAAATTGAGTAGCAATTCCAAAATCGATGATTTTGACAACGCCAGTATTGGGATTGAGAACGATGTTGCCAGGATTAATATCTTTATGAATGACATTAGCAGTATGGATTCTGCCTAAAATTTTGCTGAGCTTGATGGCAAGCGGAAGAAACTCAGAGACAGGCATGGGGCAGAAAGTTTCTGAGCGCTGCTGTATCCAATACTCCAGGGACTCCCCGCCAAAATCTTCTAGAAGAATGACGAGCGTACGTTGATAGTCTTGTTGGCTGTAGGCTCTGATTACACCTTCTACATCTAGCGATCGGGTAATGGCATATTCCTGCCTGTAGCGCGTTAATTCCTGGGGAGAAGGATAATCCTGCTTGAGCAGTTTGATAATGATTTCCTGACAATCTTCTTCCCTAATGCCCCGATACACTAAAGACGCCAAGCTCTCATAAATCTTGCTTTGGATCGTAATTCCAGATAGGGCAATCATAAAACTCTCCCCAAATGCAAGCTGTGATTAATTGTAATTAATACTGTTAATTACATGACTTTCATTATGGACAAAAAAATCAGAAACTCAGCAAATTGACTTTGGGAGATGATGACCTCTGGAGCTTTCTCTGCAACCTGATGTTAGTTCATCTCGAAAAATTCATGAAGAGGTATTTTAGGCCGAGACAAATTATGAGATCGTAGTGATGAAGCGGTCGAGGTAGATTCAATGAGCCAGCCAGGGTTTTGGGATTGGGAAAAACGCCAAAGCAAACTCAATGAGAAGAAGGATTTGCTGGTTCGACTCAATGAAATCATTAGACCTGCTTTGAAAATCAAGAGCTATCCCTAAGGTTGAGCAACAGTAAGCGGAACGAGTTGAACCTGATAGCCCAACCGCTCGACCTGTTGTTGCAGCCTCTTCAAACGTTGTTCTTGGGAGCGTTTTCCAGTATCGCTAGCCCGGTAATCTCGATAGGGCTGATGCTGCTTCAACATATGGTAGACCGCGATCAACAATCGATGGGCCACGGCAACAATCGCTCGCTTGTGTCCTCGCCTTGGAGCTAAGCGACGATAAACACTAGCAAAGTAGGAGGTTTTACAGCGTACCGCCGCATTCGCCATCTGCACCAACATCCCCCGCAGCCAACGATTACTCGGTGGGGTCTTACCCGAATACTGCTTGCCCGCACTCTCATGATTGCCCGGACAAATTCCCGCCCACTTACACAAGTGAGCCGCACTGGGAAAGCGTCCCATATCTACCCCAACTTCTGCCAACAGCAGTTCAGCGCTTCGACGAGCCACCCCAGGAATGGTATCGAGGAGCGTCATCGCCTGCTGCCAGGATAACCATCGCTCAGAGCCATCATCTGTGGAGTCGGCAGGTGCTAGGGGCTCAGAGCCAGGTGGGAGAGATTGAGATTGAATCAACTGCTCAATTCGCTCATCGAACTGTTGCACATGGGCTTCGAGAAACTCGAGTTGCTCAAGATGGGTTTGGATCAAAAAGCGATGATGCTCTCGCACTCGACCTGTGAGTGCTTCGCTCAAAGCAGATTGTTTGCGCCGCAATCGTCCTTTCGCATGCTCTGCCAAAGCTTCTGGGCTCTCGGTTCCATTGACTAGTGCTTTGAGCATGGCTCTGGCAGAGACGCCACTAATATCAGTCACGACCGATGCCAGTTTGAGATTGGCCCATTCCAGCACCTTCTGCAAGCGGTTGATCACACAGGCCTTGTCACGGATGAGGGTGGTGCGCTGGCGGGTTAAATCTCGTAAGTCGCGCTGGGGGAGCGGTGGAATGAAACTGCCTCGCACTAGCCCATAGCTCAGTAGCTCAGCCAACCATTCCGCATCTTTGACATCGGTTTTGCGTCCCGGGACTTGTTTGAAGTGGTGGGAGTTGACCACCCTCACCTCAAAGCTGCTTTCGAGCAAGTTGTAGACAGGTTTCCAATACTCCCCCGTGCTCTCCATCGCCACATGGGTGATGTGTTCACTCGACAACCAGTCACACAAGCTCAGCAGCTCCCGGGTGGTAGTACCATAGGTTCGCGTTTCCCGATTTGGTTTGCCGTTTTCACTCGAGTTTAGGCAACAGACCACAACGGTCTTTTTGTGGACATCGATTCCAGCGCAGCGCTCATGGGTTACTTGCATCTGCTGATCCTCCAATGGAGTTGAACTGGTTCGCCCGCCATGAAGGTAATCGATCCTGCTTTGCGTGCTACCTCGTGTTGAACGAGATGCACAAGGGGTTGTGCCGTTAGCGGGCGCGGTCAGTCTCCTGCTCAGGCTTGGGGCACTAGTTCCAATCCGACTTCTGAACCAGTTTGTCAGTGTGACTTTACCACTTTCATTCGCGGTTGTGAGCAGTCGCTCATGATGTCTCCTGCACGAATAGGAAAGGGTGTGACACTTAGCGATCGCCGGAAGGAAAAGCGCGCTAAATTCTGAATAAGCATGAGTTCAGAAGCAGCGATGCAGTACCGAGAGTCGGAGCATTTATCAAATCGTGAGTTCAAGCGCTGGTGCGGCGTGAGCCGAGGGGCCTTCCGTGAGATGGTCGAAGTGGTACGCCCCCACCTAGATCGGCAAGGACGACGGGGTGGGCAGACGACGCTAAGTGTCGAAGATCAAGTACTAGTGGCCTTAGCCTACTGGCGAGAGTATCGCAGCCAGTTTCACATTGGCGTGAGTTGGGGGTTGCATGAAACGAGCGTCGGACGAATTGTGAAAAAAGTGGAAGACCTGCTGATCAAAAGCGGCA
>JAHHIL010000022.1 GCA_019358975.1 Trichocoleus desertorum ATA4-8-CV12 | reverse complement strand
TATCTGGAGGTTATTCATCGGGCTGATGGTTACAGCTATGGATTCTAGGCGGCTAAAGCCGCTTGAGTCGGCTTTCCTCCTTGCTCTAAAGAGACAAGGCTCCCAGCCATCCCAAAAAACTTGGTGGCAATTTTTCCGTTGTAAAGACGATGTAGTCCAGATATTCCAAATAAGCAACCTAGCCAAAGCAGGTAGGAAGTTCCGACCTTATTCATATCACTGGCACTTTAAGGTTTCTGGTTCAATCATAAATACTTTGCTGGGTAGTCAGCAGAAAAACGGCAGTTAAAGAAACTAGGCGATCGCTAGGTAGACCCAGTTACACTTGGCACAATAAGCATAGTGAATGAGTAGCCAACTTTAAGAGAAGTAGTAGGGGTTGTCATGGTTGCTAGATCTGGGCGATCGCTCAATGGTGCTAGAGGTCAAAGTCGCATCAGCCGACAAGTGTTGCTACTGAGTTTGCTAATGTTGCCTGTGGTGCCGACGGCAGCGATCGCTAACAGTGTCGTAGTTGAGGCTGTTCCTGTTCCTACAGTTGCTGATACTCCAATTTCTGATCCTGCTAGCGCTGCCCCTAACGCTGCCGAGCCATCCTCAACCCCATCCAACTCAGACGTTACCCAACCACCTACGGCAACTTCTGAACCAACTCAGATAGAACCAACTCAGATAGAACCAGCTCAGGCAGAAGCATCAGCAGAATCAGATTCGGCGGAATCAACCACTGAGCCAAGTAATGCGGATGCTGCCGCAGAGCCAGAGTCAAAATCAGAACCAGAACCAAAGTCAGATGAAGCGAGCGAGGCTGAGGCGATCGATTCTGACGCAGAGAAAGCGGAGGCACCGCCTACTCCGGAAGAACAGGCGCGACAACAAAAACTGATTGAAGCCGACCAGTTGTACTTGGGTGGACAATTTCCCGCTGCTGAAAAGCTCTATCGAGAAGCAAAGCCGTTGTTTGCCAAAGAAGCGGCAGCAACAGAAGCCAAGCAACGACCGGAACCGATTTTAGACCCAGCTCAGTTGTCACCCGGAGGACAGGTCTACTGGCGCGAATCGGAAGCTGGGATGGCTCAGAAACTAGAGACTCGAATTTTTGTACCGCTGAGTATGCTGGTGGAGCAGTACCCCCAATTTGTCCCTGGACATTTACGCCTCGCCCAAGCGCTCCAAGACTACCAGCGCACCCCAGAAGCGCTAACAGTACTAGAGCGTGCCACGGCTTTTTATCCTAACCAGCCCGATTTGTTGAAAGCCAAGATAGAACTTTTGGTGGCAACCAAGCAATGGCTAGATGCTTCGATCGCGGCGCGGCAATTCGCTTTGCTCAACCCCAACGATCCAGCCGCACCCGAATTCGCCAAACTCGCTGAAGATAACCTGGAGCAGTTCCAGCGAAATATGCGGCGAGAGTTGCGCGGCAATGCGATCGCCAATGCCATCACCGGGGTTGCGGGTTACGTACTGACTGGCAATATCTTTAGCCCCTTATCAGCGGTGCAAACCACAGCTATGTTGATGCGGGGAGAGGCAGCAATCGGAGAGAGTGTCGCGAAGGATGCCAAGGAAGAGTTGGAACTGATAGATGATCCGCTGGTGGTGGATTATGTGAATGAGATCGGTCGTCGCATCGCCACAGTAGCGGGACGAGATTTTAAGTACGAGTTTCACGTGATTATGGACGATCGCCTCAATGCCTTTGCCCTGCCTGGAGGTAAGGTGTTTCTCAATGCGGGAGCGATCGCCAAAACCAACTCGGAAGCAGAACTCGCCGGACTTTTGGCCCATGAGTTGTCTCATTCAGTTCTCTCCCACGGATTTCAGTTAGTGGCTCAAGGAAATCTGGTTTCTAGCGCCACGCAGTTCTTTCCCTTTGGGGGCACCATTGGCAATTTGGCGGTTCTAGACTACAGCCGCGATATGGAGCGACAAGCGGATATTGTGGGCACCCGGATTTTAGCTTCGACGGGCTACGCAGCAGATGGGTTACGCAACTTGATGGTGACATTGGAAAAAGAAGACAAAGACAGCATGCCTTTCAGTTGGCTCTCCTCACACCCAGTCACCAACGAGCGGGTGGAATATCTGGAAAGCCTGATTCAAGAGAACGGCTACAACCGCTACGCCTACGAGGGAGTCACCCGCCACAACACCGTGAAAGCTAGAGTCAAACAACTGATCGCAGAGCGCAAACAATGCGAAAAGGAGAAGAAGAGTAGACAAGAAAAACTAGAATGCCGGAAACAACCAGAACAAAAAGTAGAACAAAAAACAGAAGAAAAATAAGCTGAAGAGCGATCGCGGGTTGGCAGATTAAACCTAGCGATCGCCCCCTTGATTAGAGTTTTCTGGCAACGCTTATTTACAACTATTTCGACATCGTGCAGTTTCTTAATTTACTCGCCGCTAGAGTGGTTTCAGCTTGTCTAACTTTTCCTAGCGCCGCCAGTTGGAACATAGCAGGGTTGCTGCTATCTATGACTGCGCTCATTTGTGTGCCGTTAGGATTGCAAACAGGCTTTTTACGGTTCACTGTTCCTCGTTTGTCTGCGCTCAAAATGACTGGTGTATTAGTCGCCTGTTTTTTGTTTCCGGCGTTAGCAGAGGAATTGTGCTTCCGTGCCATGCCCTTAGCCCATGCTAGTGAGCCATCGGCATTCAACATACAGATACTTTGGGGAGTGCTCAGTTTATTCGCTTATGTGTTGTACCACCCTTTAAATGGGGCCACGCTGTACCGCTGTAGCTTGCCCACAATGACCCATCCTGTTTTCCTGTTCTCAACTGGGATTTTGGGAGTTGCCTGTTCTATCTCCTATTGGCAATCAGGCTCTATTTGGACTGCTGTAGCCATTCACTGGACAGTTGTAGTCGCTTGGTTACTCTTGCTAGGCGGATATGCAAGATTGAAATTTCCGCAAGATGGAGTTGAGAACTCGTGAGTGGGCCAAGCGATCGCCTACTTTGAAAAGCTTAAGGCTATGCTGTGAGGATAGAGCCTGTAGAGGTCAGATGATGAGCAGCGTTGCAGTTAAGGTGCCTCCACAACTCAAGGTTACAGAAGAGCAGTTCACACAGCTAAGCCAAGCAAATCCTGACTTGAGAATGGAACGAACGGCGCAAGGGGAACTGATTGTGATGGCACCTACGGGGAGTGAAAGCGGTCACTACAATGCTGAATTAACCACAGATTTCACACTTTGGAATCGTCAAACTCGGCTGGGTAAAGTCTTTGATTCGTCAACAGGATTCAAGCTGCCGAATGGAGCGACTCGTGCGCCTGACACTGCTTGGGTGAAGCAAGAGCGCTGGGATGCACTTACGCCAGAGCAACGTAAAGGTTTTGCGCCATTGTGTCCTGACTTTATCCTAGAGTTAGCTTCTGAGACTGATGATTTAGAAACGCTGCAAGCCAAAATGCAGGAATACATCGAGAATGGTTGTCAGTTGGCATGGCTGATCAGCCCCAAAACTCGTCAAGTAGAAATTTACCGCCCAAATCAACTCGTTGAAGTTCTCCAGGCTCCCGCCACTTTATCTGGGGAAGCAGTACTTCCTGGCTTTATCTTGGATTTACAGACAATCTTTTGGCAACAGATTTGATTATTCGAGTTGCAAGTGCAGGGAATCTCGAATCACTGGTACGACTAGCTGGCGCATTTCGGGATCAGCTTCAGCAATTGCATCCTTCCGATACAGAGTTTCGAGACGCGATCGCCCGACTCTTGCAAGAGTCAGATACTGAATTTTTTCTGGCTCAAGATGCTCAAGGAAATCCTCTATGTGCTTCCGGAGGTACGGCGACAAGGAGTAGGGCGACAACTGGTTCAATTGGCTATTGATAGAGCTGCTGCCAAAGGATTTCGTTCAATTGGCCTCAATACCAATGAACGAAATATAGGAGCGATCGCCCTTTACCAAAAATTAGGATTACAAGCTGAGCGATCGCTGTGGCAAGACGGACGGCAACTCTGGCTAGAGAAAGTTTTATAGACGGTAGGGTGTGTAAAGCGAAGCGTACGCACCGTTCTCAACCGGAGAGACACAATAATTTATGGCGGTGCGTCGTGACGCACCCTACAAGACATGGGCGATCGCACTTGTCTTCACCTTTGTCTTCACCAAGACTCACAGAAGTTGACGCGATGTTGCAACTCTTAACACGATCGCCTCGCTTCAACCTCTCAGACCTTGTAAACTAAAGTGCATAGAAAATGCCGCATTTACGTCTTGGCTTCCTCTGTATTGCTTTCATGGCTCTAGACCTGAGGCACAGAATCATAAAAGAGCAGAAACACCTATGGTAGATTCCCTCAAGAAACCTGGTTTTGAAGAACAGAAGCCAGGAATCAAAGTCCCCGCGAAGGAAACCATCCTCACTCCTCGGTTCTATACCACCGACTTCGATGAGATGGCAAAGATGGACATCTCTCCCAACGAGGACGAGTTGAGAGCCATCCTGGAAGAATTTCGGGCTGACTACAATCGCCACCATTTTGTGCGGGATGCTGAGTTTGAGCAATCTTGGGATCACATTGATGGCGAAACCCGTCAGCTATTCATCGAGTTTCTAGAGCGCTCTTGCACCGCTGAGTTCTCTGGCTTCCTGCTCTACAAAGAACTAGCTCGCAAGCTGAAAGACAAGAACCCCTTGTTGGCAGAGTGCTTCTCGCTGATGTCACGAGATGAGGCGCGTCACGCTGGTTTCCTCAACAAGGCGATGACCGACTTCAACATGTCGCTCGACTTGGGTTTCTTGACCAAGAGCCGCAGCTACACCTTCTTTAAGCCAAAGTTTATCTTCTACGCGACTTACCTCTCTGAAAAGATTGGCTACTGGCGGTACATCACGATTTTCCGTCACCTAGAGTCGCACCCTGAGAATCGCATCTACCCGATTTTCCGATTCTTTGATAACTGGTGCCAAGATGAGAACCGTCATGGTGACTTTTTTGATGCCATCATGAAGGCTCAGCCCCAGTTCCTTAACGATTGGAAAGCAAAACTCTGGAGTCGCTTCTTCCTGCTCTCCGTGTTTGCCACCATGTACCTCAACGACCTTCAGCGCTCTGGCTTCTACGCTTCTCTGGGCCTGAATGCGCGGGACTACGATCTGCATGTGATCAACAAGACCAACGAAACTGCGGGTCGCGTTTTCCCCGTGATTCTGGATGTAGAAAATCCTAAATTCGTGGCTCGGATGGATAAGGCGGCTGCGGCTTTTCTGAAGCTGAACAAGATCATTGAGTCTAACCAGCCCAAAGCCGTGAAGTTCTTCCAGAAGCTACCCCTAATCGGTGCGATCGCTTGGCAAATGCTGCGGTTGTACCTGATGAAGCCGATTGATATGGTGGCTCTAGAAGGCACTGTACGTTAACGTTTCAGATTGGCTCCGAATGCTGGCGGTTCTGTTTAATGCAGAACCGTTTTTTTGTGGGAACCTGCTTGATTCTTCAGCCATCAATTGCTTGCATGGAGAGACAAATTATTAATTGGCAATGGCTGCGATCGCCCTTCCGCTTGGGCCTGTCGGTGAGCTTACTCATTGTGCTTTTAGGTGGGATTGATCGGGCTACGGCTCAGGAAACGCCTGCACCTACAACTCAACCACCTGAAGTGTCTCAGGCTGCGAGTGACTTGGATTTAAAGCCAGAGGTTATCCAAGAAAGTCCTGTGTTGCAGCGTTGGTTACGGGAAGTGCCAGATGTATTGTCGGACATCAAACACGACCCAAGTTTCCGGACGCGAATTAGGGCGGGATACTCTCAGTTTCCCTCTACGGATCACGCTGGCGGTTGGAATGTGGGTGTGGAGGATGTGTTCTTAGGGCGGAGTGGCTTAACGGTCAGCGGAGAATACCAAGCTGCGTTTAATGGCGATCGCGAAGCCTATGGCGGAGACGTGCGTTACTATGTGCGGCCTTTGGGCAGCTATGTCAATGTTGCGCCTGTGGTGGGCTACCGCTATTTAGAAACCGATCAATATTCCACTGATGGAGCGAATGTTGGGGTGCGGGTTTTGTTGGTGCTGTCGCGCACTGGAGCCGCTGATGTCTCTCTGACCCAGAGTTGGGTATCTCCTGGTTCTGATGAGGAAGTGGGGCTAACAACGCTATCGGCGGGCTACGCGGTGACGAACAATCTACGCTTGTCTACGGATATCCAAAAACAAAACTCCCGCTTTGCCAAGGATAGCCGTGTGGGAGTCTCTCTAGAATGGATGCCTTGAGCGATCGCCTTAATGTAGGGTCATGAGTTCCAGTGGCTCGGATGGCATGATGTACATCAGTTCGGCTCCTTCAGGTTGTGTTTCTGATGGTTTTAATTGCAGCCATTCCTGAAAACTCATGCCTAGTTGAGCGATCGCCTGTACTTCACTTTGATACGCTTCAAAACGACGATAAGTTTCAATCATCGCCTCCATTCTTTCCATATAGTTTGGCAGACGATCGTAAATCTCTAGCTTGTCAATCAATCCTTGAGCGGCCTGATCTAAGTTAAAGCTGCTGAAGAAGTTTTTGGCAACTGCAAATGTCAAGTCAACTTGATCGCGAGGAGCCTCTTGAGCAATAGTAAATAGATTTTTTCGTTGCGCTTCAAATACAGCATTCTCATCAAGTGTTGGATCAAACCATTGAAGGATTATGGTTAGGCGATGCAGATCAGTTTTACCAATTAATTTAGGATGCAGGTAGATGGCTGGATTTGGCGTCAACAGGAGTTTGATACATTTTCCTGTGTAGTCGTTCAGGATCTTAGCTCCTTCCTGAAACCGACGAATCGCAAGCTCGGTTTCCCCTAACTCTAAATAGCACCTTACTTCCGCAATATAAATTAGAAACAACAAAGCTAGATAGTCTGATGCTTTTTCACTGTTTTTCTGAATTAGATTTTCAGTATGGCCAGCGTAATAATGTTCAACCTTTAGAAGTCGATTAATTGCTTGCATAGCACTGTTTTGGCGATTGTCTGCTTTATTCATAGTGAAAGCGTTTCTCGCTAAATCCAGTGCTGCCCGAAAGTTAGAATATGCTTCTAAATCAAGCTTTTGATTGATCTCTGCTACAACCTTTTGAGTCTCTTGGAGACACTTTTCTAGCTCGTCTAAACGTCTTAAAATCCAGACGAACCCCATAGTGGACAAGCCTAGATTTAGCAGGGATAGACTTGGGGTGAGAACGCTAGCCACTGTCATCCACTTAGAACTAAGAGTTGAGGAACCTATTTCACGCAGCCAAGCTACTACTTGCTTCGTTTTAGCATCACGGATTACTCCTCCTACACGTTCATAGGTTTGATTGGTTAAGCCTTCTGTCACCCAGCTAGGAATATCGAAATTGACATTAATATTACTCAAGATTTGCCTACCTGTTGTGAGCTGATCACTTTAGCTGCTATTTAGCAGATTCTTAATTAGGATTCCCCCAAACGTGGGGATTAAGGGAGTAGTTCGACTAGAAAACGGCACTCCTTAAACAATCTCTAACTAGTGGCAAACCAATAAGTAGTGGCAAACCAATTATTTCTTAAGCTCTGCCTGAGAACTATTCAACGCTAGCTCTATAATAAAGCTGGTTAGATTCTTAGCGCTTTGAACGTGAATTGAGCCACCTAAATATGTAACGAGTTTACGGACTAAAGCTAAACCTAATCCGGTGCCTGGTTGCTTCCAGGGGTCAGAACTGGGAATACGGTAGAACTTTTCAAAAATTCGGGTTTGCTCGTTAGGGGAAATTTCTACACCGGAATTAGTGACACTCAACTGCAAGACTTCAGATTTAGCATTAGCTGTAACAGTGATAGATTCGTGAGCAGGAGTGTACTTACAAGCATTACTTAATAACTCGGCTAGCACCCGCTCTAAATGCGAGGCATCGGATATTAGGAAAGGCAACTCATCAGGAAGTTGAAGTTGTAGCGTCTGCTGTAAGTTGTGGGCCTGTTCTTTAAAGGGTTCAATGATTACAGGTAGCCAATGTCTCAAATTAATGACCCCTAACTCTAGGGATTGATTGCCTGCGTCCAGTCTTTGCAGATCTAGTAAGTCATCAATTAAGCTGATTTCTCGCTCACATTCGTCTTTCAGAATTTTTAGATAGCGAGTAGTTTTGCTGGTTTCAGGTTGGGTTTCACAGACATGTTTAGTGCGCTCTTTCTCAAGGGATAATTCCAGCATGTGAGTTGCCATTTTCATGCTGGCCATTGGAGTCCGCAACTCATGAGAAACTGTGCTGAGAAATTCATCTTTGAGGCGATTTAGCTTTTCCAGGGCTTCTACTTGGGCTTGGGCCTCTTGATACAACCGAGCTTGGCGAATGGCGATCGCACATTGGTTCGTCACTTGCAGCACCAAGCGAATTTCTAACTCATTAAAAACGGCATACTTTTGCTTAAATAACCACAAGTCACCAATCACACCTTGGTCATCAAAGATTGGACAAGCCAACATCGCCAAGCGATCGCGACCGGATTCTGGGTTCAATTCGCAAAATTGTGAGTACTGTTCTTGCTGAATTTGTTGATAAATCTCTGGGAACTCAACGGCTTTTGGGACTAAGCTGCAACCCACGGTATTAGGGGTCATGTACTCATGGCGAATCTTGGCGCAGGGCTGCTCCGCTTCGTAGAGGCTGGTGCCACAGCAAGAAACCCCCAACACATTCACCAGTTCTGCCGTTGCAGTTTCGAGGATTTGGCTTTCATCCAGGCTGTCGCGGACTTTATCGGTAATCCGTTTCAGCATGGCTTCATACTCTAGCGATCGCTGCAACTGAGTTGTGCGTTCCTGAACCTGGCATTCTAAGTCCGCATTGAGGTGCTGCACCTGTTGATACAGTTCCGATTGTTGAATTGCGATCGCCACTTGGGTTGTAAGCCGCTCCACCAGCTTGATTTCAGAGGGTTGCCAGCGCCGAGGGCCAGAACAATGATGGGCCAAGAGTAGCCCCCACAACTGCTCTCCTTGCAAGATTGGTACGACTAAATTAGCGCGAACATCAAATTGAGCCAAGACATCCACATGACAAGCAGCCATTCCAGCGCTGTAGATATCTTCAACCGCTCGCACATGGCCCTGTTTGTACTGAGCAATATAGGTGAGGGCGAAGCAGGGATCTCTCGTTTGTTTGCCTAGCAGCGAAGGCCACTCAGATCCAACCGATTCCACCGCGATCGTACCGCTCCAGTCTGGCTCAAAGCGATAAATGCTCACTCGATCTGTTTGAAGAAACTGCCGTACCTCAACGACCGTGGTGTTGAGGATGTCTTCTAAATTGAGAGATTGCCGAATGCGTTGGGAAATCACCCCCATCAAGTGTTCCCACTCGGTTTGTTGATGCAGTTCTGCCATCGCTTTGCTGGCTTGCAGTAACCGCCGCACTCGTTGACGCAACACGGCCCAATGAATCGGCTTAGTAATATAGTCGGTGGCTCCAGCCGCAAAAGCTTGATCAACCGAGGCCTGGTCATCTAGCCCAGTGATCATCAATAGAGGAGTGCGATCGCCCCCTGGTAAAGCTTTAAGCTGACGACAACAAGTGAAGCCATCCATCACAGGCATGACGGCATCGAGCAAGACAATATCTGGCTGGAGGCGAGCATAAATCGTCAGACATTGCTCCCCGTCTCGCGCTTCAGCAACTCGGTATCCTTCTGCCTCCATTGTTTCTCGTAACAGCGATCGCGCCGATTTGTTGTCATCGACAACGAGAATCAGAGGAGCATCTGGAGAGACAGGACTCATGCTGGACACTGGTTGTTTATAACTTGCCCTAGTATGCCCACTCTCTCCAGGTCTCTATAAACAAGATTGCGGAGTTAGATATTGGCCCTTTCTCGGAATACTGCCGTGATTAGAGGGATGGCACCTCGATCAAGCGATCGCCAATTGCCACCATACCGCTTTGGATCACAGTAGCCAGGATTCCAGTTTGGCGATGGCCCAACGTGGGTTGTAAGGCCGCAAAAATTGAGTAATCCTGGATGCCTGTATCTGGGTTGACATCGATATTGGGGCAACGGTTGATCGGAGCCGCGATCGCCACTTGAGCAGTACCCAGTTGAAAGGTTTTGCCCACCCAACTCAATTCCTCCCAAGCAGGAATGCCTGTGAGCAAGATATTGGGTCGAAAACGGCGTGGATCAACTTCATGCCCCAACTTCTGGCTCAAGTCTTCGAGGCTAGCTTGGCTAATCAGCGAAATATGCACTGGGTCGCGATCGGGGTAGCGGGTACTGTTGCCATCTCCGACTAAGCGCAAAGGTGCTTTCTCGGGATGGCGAGCGGTGGCGGTAGGTTGGAGCGCAGCTAAGTATCCGGTAAAGAAAGCACTAATGCGATCGCGCCCTAGAGGTGTGTTAGTTGCCTCAGCTAATAACTCCACCCCTTGCTGCTTCACCACTAGCTGGGCGGTCGCTGGGTCATACTCACAAGTTAAGCTGGCTAAACCAGGCCAGTCAGCCTGCATCGCAAAATTGTTTTTCCTCATCCAAGGTACTTCATCACTTAACTCCGCCAAACCTGCATCTGCGTACATCAAAGCAAAGCCGCGATCGCCTGGGATGCCGTGGCCTGCTTGGAGAGAGACGCGATCGCAAACGTGAGGAGTTAGCCCTTTAATGAAATAGGTAAACAGTTGGGTGATTTCTATGGTGCTCATACTATCTGTTAGTCTGTCGGTCACTGCCTAGAAATTGCTTAATGCCAATCATGCCACTCTTAATCATGCAAGCAGTTAACGAACGATGAGTATGGCTAGGCATCTGTCCTAGGTGCGTGGGAACGGTTGTAAAGCACGACTCCAAGGGCAATCAGAACAATTGCCAGTTGGACTAAAGTGGTTTCCCAGGTGGGATAGAGGCCCAAGGCATCAACGGAGGGTAAGAAGCTAGCGGTATCAGCAGGCAGCAGACCTGCAACTTGCAAAGCATGAATGCCGCTACCGACAAACTTGAAGCCCAGATAGTAAATGAGCAGGCTAGTGAACAAAAAGAAGGGTTTGAGGGGAATCCGTAAGCCCAAACCCAGCATCAAGACTGCCACCACTACCAAGATGAGAGAACCTACAGCTAAGCCACCTAGTAGATCAAATGTGCTGATTGAGGGAGCAATGCCAATATAGAACAGCACTGTTTCTGCCCCCTCTCGAAAAACAGCGAGAAATGCCAGCAAGGCTAAAGAAAAGACACTGTTTTGCGCTAGGGCCACAGTAGTTTTCTCTTGGATGTAGCCTTGCCACGCTCCCATTGAAGATTTGCTGTGGAGCCAATAGCTGACATAGAACAACATTATGGCTGCGACTAAACCCGTCAGTCCTTCCAAGAGTTCTCGGTTGCTGCCAACGGCAATATTGGCAAAGACTAAGTGGATCACCAAGGCAGTGAGAACCGATGCCAGGATGCCCGCGCCCGCGCCAATCCAGATCCAGCGGCTCTTGTCTCCATTGTCACTCTTGACCAAAAAAGCACAGAGTGCCACCAGGACTAAAAGTGCCTCCATGCCTTCCCGCAGCAAGATTACAGCCGAGTCGAATAAGTTATAGCGTAGAGTTTTCTCGGCAAAAGGTTGCAAGTCGGTTTTTAGGGTGGCGATCGCGGTTTTGGCTTCCTCTAGGTTGGGCGGCGTAGAACGCAACGCTGCATAAGCTTTAGCCATGTTGTTCTCGATCGCCACATAAGCCTGCCGAGATTTCCCAGCCACAAAACCTTCTACTTCGACCCAATCGGTCTGAAAGCTTTTGACCTCACTGATAGCTGTAGCAAGATCCTGCTTTTGTAGAGCTGCTTCAACTCGATCTAAACGCTGGGCTAAGCTCGCGATCGTCACTGAATTAGAGCGGGTGGTAGTAGGAGCTGTTGTTGAGCTAAACTTGCCTGCAATAAATTTTTGGTTAGTTGCTTGTAACTCCTTGAGGGCAGATTCCAGTTGATCTGGGTTGCTTGGTTCAACAGAAAAGGCAAACTTGACGTTGCCCATTGCATCTTCAATCTCGCGGTAAGCCTGTCGAGAGCTTTCCTTGACACTATCCTCAACCTCGAACCAACTTTCGCGGAACTGGTTGTAAGTGGTGGCTGCTTCCGCTAAATCTTGGGCTTCTAGTTTGGCGATCGCTTGTTCAATATAAGTATCTAGCTGCTGGAGGTCTTGTTGAGGGCTAGCCACAGCTCCAGCAGGTGCAGTGAGCAACAGCATGACGCTGAGAACCAGACCCAAGACCCAGCCCCAGTAATTTGATTTAAAGAGATGGAAATGTGGCACTTGATAAATTCCGTCTTGATGCTAAGGGATGGATTGAGCACTGATACCATCTTATTTCGCCACTTCTTTTTGAGT
This sequence comes from Trichocoleus desertorum ATA4-8-CV12, assembly GCA_019358975.1. Classification (NCBI taxonomy): domain Bacteria; kingdom Bacillati; phylum Cyanobacteriota; class Cyanophyceae; order Leptolyngbyales; family Trichocoleusaceae; genus Trichocoleus; species Trichocoleus desertorum. Next base: position 62,092 of record JAHHIL010000022.1, on the reverse strand, counting down.
TTCTTGCTCAATCGTCTGAACCAGCAGCAGAATTCCACCTTTCCCACAATCATTTCTTCCGGATACAGCCCTTCTTCCCTAGAAAAAAGGAATGGTAGATGCACCCTGAATTCAATCCCTGGCTTCGGCTGGGGATTTTTTGTTTGTGAGTCGGTTGTAAATTTTTTAATCTGAATACAGTAGGGGTGCAGCTAGGCATATACTTTTGGTGCATGAGTATGCATCAAATCCGCGATCGCCAAAAGTCTGTCATTTTCTCCTGGGTTGTGCTGCTAATCAGCCTCGTAGAACCCCTGCTAGGAATTTCCGCTCTAGCTCAGGTAAGTGGAAAACCTTCCAGTCAAACACCGCTACCGCAAGCCTATTTGGAAGCGATCGAGGATGCCAAGCTAGCAGAGCCACGGGAAATCTATCGCAACCTCACTCCCATCGTTTGGTACAACCCTGCTTTAGTTTGGGACAGAAGTCGCGTCTTAGTGACAGTGTGGACGACTTATTCTGGATACGCTAGTCGAGTGGGTGGTCTGATGCGGTTGCCGATCGACCTTTGGGTGACAGCGGCTCCTGATTTGCAAAATTTCTGCAAAACCTACCGTCCGACTCAAGAAGTTTCTCTACCCTATCGCCTCAACCAACTCTTGGGGTTGCCTCCAGATGAGGCCAGCCAGTCTCGCTACATCGTCGAATTGTGGGTGGAACCAAAACATCTCTTCCGTCCCACCCCCGACCCAGACATCAGTGATCGCGAAGCCACACTGGAATTCCCGTTGAATGGGTTTGAAACGATCTCAGCAACTTATCAGGAGTGGTTCAGCACCCAGTTCACCAGTCGCTACCCCACTACAGGTAAGTCTTACCCCTGGACTCAACTGGGATACACCTATGACTGGGGTAATGCAGCCGACTGGCAACGCTTAGAACCTACTCGTCCTGCGAATGTGGGCTTAAGTGAGTTCGTGATTCGTCAAGGAGCCCTCGTAACCGTTCGCTCGACCCAGCAAGCTGAAGAATATTGCCGCTAGCCCCAGCAAAGCGATCGCGATTAGGTACAGGTTGCGTGAAGCGATAACAGTCACTCCGCAGTGGACAGTCAACTCCAGGACAATAGAGCATGGTAATCTTCGTTAGTCCTGAGCAATCAGGGTAATAGCGGTCACTTCAGGGGGGCAGAAAAGGCGACCAGGGAGATAAGTGCCGAGCCCCCGGTTGACGTAAAGTAGATTGTCTCCGACTTGATGTAAACCGCTAGCCCATTCCCAGTGCTGTACAACCCGGTGGCTATGTTTCTTCATAGACGGGATCGAGCTACGAATGGTTTTAGGGATGCTGTAGAAAATATCTTCGTACAGTTTAGAAATCGTGCCGAGACCAGGGATGACCACTTGCCCGCCGTGGGTATGACCGGAAAGCTGCAAATCTACTCGCCATTTTTTTAAGATTTGGGCCGTGTCAGGATTGTGAGAGAGCACAATGCGGGGCAGCGCGGGATCTAGCTCCGTCATCACTGGAGTGGGAGCAAACTTCCCTGACCAGAAATCTGCTAGACCAACAAAGGGTAAATCAGCTCCTAACGGATAAGCCACTTCGTTCCACAAAACCTGAACGCCAATGCTAGTCAAAGCCGCAGTAACTTCCGCCTGAGAATGCTGCTCTTGAAGGTCGTGGTTGCCCAAGACTGCCAAAATTCCAGCCCGACTGCGTAAATGCTTCAGATGGCGTACCAAATCATGAATTGGTTCTGGCTCATCAGTCACATAGTCTCCGGTGAGCAAAACCAGATCTGGCTCTAGTGCATTACTGGCAGCGATCGCCTGGGTTAGTAAATTGTCTGAGAGCCGCAGACCATCGTAGTGAAAATCAGAAAACTGCACGAGCTTCGTATTGTGCAAAGCCGGAGGGAGTCCAGCGATCGCAATCGTTAGAGAATCAACGCTTAGCGGCCCAGTCAGGAGTCTATGCATGGCTTCAGAATAGCTGACTTCACTGGACTCAGCCTAGCATTTCAGTTGGGCAAATCTACTTAGTCCCTTAACACATAGCCCACCCCACGTACGGTTTGAATCAGGCGTTTTTCTTGGTTAGCTTCGAGTTTAAGACGGAGATAGCGGATATAGACTTCAATGATGTTGGAGTCGCCCATAAAGTCATAACCCCAAACCTGCTCCAAAATGCGATCGCGGCTAATCACTTGGCGGGGGTGAGCCATGAGAAAATCTAACAGATCAAACTCTTTAGCAGTGAGTTCAATGGCGCGATCGCCTCGGAAGACCTCACGAGTTTGGCGATTTAGAATCAGATCCTCAAACTGTAAAACATCTGGATCAGTTTCCTGCACTCGCCGGAGATGCGCCCGAACTCGCGCTAGTAATTCTTCAATACTGAACGGTTTGACCACATAGTCATCCGCACCTGCATCCAACCCTGCGACGCGATCGCTCACTTCATCTTTAGCGGTGAGTAACACAACCGGAACTTTATCGCCTGTGGTGCGGAGGCGACGGCACACTTCCAAGCCAGACAACCCTGGTAGCATCCAATCGAGAATAATTAAATCTGGTTTGGCATCGCGAGCGGTGGTCAACCCCGTGAAGCCATCGTGGGCCAGAGTGACCTGATAGCCTTCATAGCTCAGCTCTAGCTCAATAAAGCGGGCTAGCTTCACTTCATCCTCAATGACTAAGATGTGGGCGGAAGGAGCGGTCATAGCTTTAAAGATGGGGTAGGTAAGGTGACAGTGAAGACGCTGCCTTCTCCCAGTTTGGAGCGTACCGTAATGCTGCCTCCCATACCTTCAACTAAGGTTTTCACAATTGACAGACCCAAACCACTGCCTCCGGTAGAACGAGAACGAGCTTCATCGACCCGATAGAAGCGCTCAAAGATACGGGTTTGGTGGGGGAGATCAATCCCACAACCGCGATCGCTCACTTGGAGGCTGACGAACTCATCAAACTGATGTAGGCGTAAAGTAATGGGTGCAATAGGTTCAGAATATTTAACCGCATTATCAATCAGATTGATCAGCACCTGTCTCAAGCGGCTGCGATCGGCCTTGACGTAAATCGGCTCGGTCCCAGCACCGTTTCTCTCAAGACTTTCAATTTCAACTTGAATTGTATGATTGCCAAATTGCTCTGCCATGCTAGCCACCTCACGCAACAGCCCAGCTAAGTCAATCGGCTCCCAAGAAAGGTGCAAATAACCGCTGTCGGCCCTGGCTAAATCTAGAAGATCTTGCAGCAACCGGATAATGCGATCGGTTTCAACGGCAGCAATATCGAGGGCTTCCTGTTGGGCTTCCGTTAAATTTTGGCTGCGGCGCTGCATGCTTTGGAGATAACCATGCACAATCGTCAGCGGCGTCCGTAATTCGTGAGAAACATTGCTGACAAACTCTCGCTGTTGGGTCCAAGAGTCAGACAGACGAGACAGCATCATATTGAAAGTTTGCGCCAAATCCGTGACTTCGCTGGGGGCACTATCTAGTTGCAATTGGGCTTTCCCCAGGTCATCCACCGAAATCACTTGAGTCATCTGACTCATCTCGCGCAAGGGTTGGAGCGATCGCCGGATATAGGAAGCGATCGCCACAGCCAGCGCCAGAATTGCCAACAAATTGACCAGAGTCAAACTCCGAATTAAACCCAAAAACCGACTGTGGTCGCGAGTAATATCTTGAGCAATATAGAGCTTGCCAATCCGAGTGCCTTTAACGGCTAGCGGCTCACTACTAATCAACAAATACGAACCATTAATCCAAGAACTCTGAGGCTTGGTAGGCAACCAAGGCAAATCATCAACCGCCGCCACGATTTGGCTCGCCCGTTCCGTCTTCAACGTTTCAGCTTGAGCTAAAACACTCCCATCCGGTGCCCTGGCCCAAATCAAGAGATTCGGATTAGTGACATTGTTGATCGCCCTCCGCAACCCAATCTCTACCGGAATCATTTCGCTATACAGCTCCACATCACGCGGTAAGCGATCGGTGAGGTAGACAATACTTTGCTTGTGAGAATCAATCAGGATTTGGTAGGTCGTCCAAGTCGTCCAAATCGCCACCCCACCAAAGCCTAAAACTGACGCCCCAATAATACCGACAGTTAAACGAAACTGTAGCGAAAATGGATCGATCCGCTCTTTAGTTTTAGTAATTTTCCTGAGCAAATCACTAATGAAATTCATTCAGCCCAGGCTCGAAAGAGATTCAATCTTATGCGCTCAACACTACTTTCCAACTTAACAACTCAATAAGAGTAAAAACCAAAAAAATGATGTTGCTCTAAGCCAAATATTAGTTTTTCCTGAGAAAGAAAGACTCACTAGCGATCGCTAAACTGAGCGATGCCTTGTTGATAAACCCCATCAAAGATAGACTCCAACTGAGCATTAGCGCCACGTAGCTGATCCACCACCTGCTTAGCCCAAATAAAATACTCTCGCTTGCGATCGTGAGACCAATCAGCCGGAGGTGAGGCCATAATATCGCGCAGATTAGAAATCTTATCCGCCAGCTTTACCAACTTAGCCCTCTGACTCAAATGTGCCGCCTGTTCAACTTGGCATTGTTTCCGCTCTTGCTTAGGCAGAGACTTATCATCAGTCACCTCCCTGACCAACTGCTCTACCTCTGCGCCAAACTCTTGCTTTAACTCTGCAAAAGTTGTTTCAGTATCCTCCACCGTGTCATGCAGCAGCGCCGCAGCCATCACCACTGGATCGCTCACACCTGCCGTATTCCACAATAAATTCACTAAATTAATCGGGTGATTGATATAGGGAGAAGCCTCTAGATCCTTGCGCCGCTGGTCCCGATGCTTACGAGCCGCAAAATCCAGAGCCTTGAAGATCAACCCAACCTGTTGCAATTCCATAGCAGCATCTCATGACCAGCACCTCTAGTTTATGAACTACAAAGCTGATTTAGCTCTGCGTAATTCCACTAGCTTTTCAATCTGCTGAAACCAATTGGAATTCCTGCATCGCTGGCAAAAAATTGCTGTTTTCGTGACCCGATCGACTGAGCTTGATCAACACAAACCGTTGGAGCGGCGAAAGCGATCGCCACTGCTCCAGCGTCAACCCAACACCAGTCTCCGTTGCCTTCTCCTGCACACTCAACGGAATCACAGTTTCATCCATCCAAGCAGGGCAAGCCTCCACTGGAAGAGCACTCGCAGCCTGCCCCATATGTTCTACAACCATCTGCTGCAAATGCTCCCGGTAACTCGCAGCCTCCCCCTCCGTCCCACAAGGAAGATCCACCAAAGACTGCCGTTCCCCCTGCATAAACTGATGCCAGTGTTGCAACTTCAACTTAACGCCACAAGCATCTAGCTTGTACCGTACCTGCATTGGGATACAACGGAGAGACTCGACAAAATCAGCTTCGAACTGGAAAAAGTGAGACATAGAGAGGGGGAGGGATGAAGGATGAAGGAGGAAGGATGAGGGATGAAGGATGAAAAGGTGAGGAGGGAGGAGGGAGGGGGTAGGAAAGGAGGAAGGATGAGGGATGAGGGATGAAGGATGAAAAAGGAGACAGAAGTTTGGAAGAAAAAAGTTGGGATCTAGAAAAAGAATCGAAACGCTTACAATTACGTTCGTTTGGAGGGGGTCTGGGGGACGCAACCGTCCCTCAGCGGGGGTTTGGGGGCGAGTGCCCCCAAGGATCGGATTTAGTGAGCCTTCGCATTCACATGACGAATCACCCAATAACTAATCGAAAGCGAAAAGATCGCGATCGCCAGACCAATCAACTCCACCCCAGTCGTTTTCTCAAAATCGAGAATAATAATCTTCCGCGCTACCGCAATCAGCGAAGTTACCACCACCAACTCCACCTGCACCACATGCTGCCGAAGATAAGCAGAAATATTTTCCAGAATTTCCAGCGCAATCAAGACATTGAGAAACAAGCCAAAAATCTCGATCAGAGTAATGCCGAAGCTTCCAAACGGAGCCGAGAAAATTTGCAAAACCAGAAACTTGCACAAGTCAAACACTGCTACGGCCAAGACCAGAACCATAGCAATCGACAACGCTCTAGCTACCAAAGCTTCTACATTGGCAAGAAACTTGAGAAAGTTTTCATTACTGCCTGCTTCAGTACACTGTCGGGTAACTTTTTTTAGCGATCGCATCTGATGCAACTAGAACAGCTAAGAAGATGGTGCGAGGATACTCGATCGGGCTGATGAATGCAAACTCTCCAGATTACTAGCTCCAGCCTTCATCGGAATTAGCTGCACCGCACAAGCTTTCAACTCTGGCTGCTTAGAATCGGGGCAACATTCTGGATGCGTCAAGGCATTTGCCTCCGCTTGGTCTGCCCACAAAAAGCCCCAGTGCATCGGCACAAACACAGTCCCAGGCGCGATCGCCTTCGTCACCGTCACCGGAAACCGCGCCAACCCTCGCCGCGATCGCACTTCTACCCAATCTTTGTCCTGCAACTCCAGCGCCGCCGCATCACGAGGATGAATTTCCAAAAAAGGATTCGGGTGCATTTGCCGCGTCTTCTCAATCCGTCCAGTTCGCGTCTGCGTATGCCAGTGACCGTAAAGCCGACCCGTCGTGAGCACCAAAGGATATTCCGGATCAGGACGTTCCGCTAAGCCACGGGAATGGTAAGCACCAAACCGTGCCCGACCATCGGGAGTATGAAAGCGCAGATCTTGATAGAGCCTCGCAGGTTCCCCAGGTTTAACCTCACCCGAAGCTCGACAAGGCCAATGGGTTGGACCTTGAGCCCGCAATCGCTCATGACTCAATCCCGTCATTTCACAAGGGCGATCGCGAGTAATCTGAGCAAATTCAGCGTAGACTTCGGCAGCCGTCGTAAAGGTAAAGTACTGAGAAAAGCCTAAACGCCGCCCCACTTCCGCAAAGATCTCCCAATCCGCTTTAGCTTCACCAGGGCGATCGCGAAATGCCTGACAAAGCGTGACTCGCCGCTCTGAGTTGGTCATCACACCTGTTTTTTCGCCCCATTGCGCTGCGGGCAATAGCAAGTGGGCATACTCGGCAGTTTCCGTAGGGTAATAGGCGTCTTGGTAAATCGTGAAGGGCGATCGCTTGAGGGCCGCTTTCGTCCGCTCCAAGTCAGGCATACTCACCGCCGGATTAGTAGCCGCAATCCACAGCACCCCAACATCTCCCTGCTCCAACCCAGTGATCATTTCCCAGGCTGTCCGACCTGGGTGAGCAGAAATCTGTCCAGGCTTCAGTCCCCAAAACTGCTCTAGTTCTGTCCGGTGTTGGGGATTTTGCACCACGCGATAGCCAGGTAACAAGTGAGCTAATCCACCTGCCTCTCGCCCCCCCATTGCATTCGGCTGTCCCGTCAGAGAGAATGGCCCTGCTCCAGGTTTACCGATTTGCCCAGTCATCAGGTGTAGGTTAATGATCGTCCGGACTTTAGCAGTACCTTCGCTAGATTGGTTGACTCCCATCGACCACAGGGAAAGCACTCGCTGAGATTCCCCCCAATAACGAGCCGCAGTTTCTAAATCTTCCACCGCAATACCACAACGCCGCGCTGTCATTTCAGGCGTGTAGTCTTGAATCACTTGAGCAAAAGCGGGGAAATTGGCGGTGCATTCATCAATAAAGCTGACATCAAAGTAGCCCCACCGCATCAGCAGATGAGCCATGCCATTGAGCAAATCAATATCAGTGCCAGGGCGAATGGCCAAATGCAGATCAGCAGCCTGAGCCGTTGCTGTTTCGCGCGGATCAACCACAATCATTTTGACGTGGCGGTTTTGCTTATGGTATTTCCGCAGGCGATTAAAGATGATCGGATGGCATTCGGCGGTGTTGGTGCCAATCAGAAACGCACAATCAGTCAGCTCTAGATCGTCATAACAACAAGGAGGACCGTCAGCTCCAAAGCTTTGAATGTAACCAGACACGGCTGAAGACATGCACAAGCGCGAGTTGGCATCAAAATTGTTTGTGCCCAGACAACCCTTGAGCAGCTTTTGGGCTGTGTAGTAGTCCTCAGTTTGAAACTGCCCAGAACCATACATACAGATTGCTTCTGGGCCTTGAGTAAACCGAACAGCTTGAATTCGGTTCACGATGGCATCATAGGCTTCTTCCCAGGTGATGCGACGAAACGGCTGATTCAGGTTGTCGCGGATCATCGGGTGGAGCAAGCGGTCTTTATTCAACGATTCTGCGATCGTGGCTCCCTTGACGCAAACCATCCCTTGGCTCGAAGGATGGGCGCGATCGCCCCGCACCTGCCAGGAAGGTTTACCTTCACTATCTCTATGAGTGGGCTTACCAGCCTGTGCGGGTGGCAATACTTCTAAGCCACACCCGACACCGCAGTAAGGACAGAGAGTTTTAGTGGGATCAGTCATAACAACAGTCGTCCGGTACTAAGCGTAGATGGGCCGTAGATGGATTCAGAGTTTAACCCCAACCTAGGCGGCTTGAGAGATTTAATTCGTAGAATTTGTTACAAAAATACCGTTCAAGCTGATAAACCTGAAAATATCAGCCGGAGAGTGTAGACCAAAGAGCATAAAAGCTCGTCAATCCTCACCCTCCCAAGCGCTTGCAGCTACCTTATTCGTGTTCTTCAGCGAAAACTGGCATGGCCTTAGGAGACAATACTAAGACTTCCTCTCCTTCATGATGTTCTGAGAACGAGCCTTTAGGTTCTTTAAGGAGAAATCCACAGAGGAAGGCAACAATCACGGACATGATACCGAGAGTTTGAAAGAAAATCTGGTTTCCGATCGCCCCTTCAGGTAGCAGGCTGTAGAGGGTCAGGTAAATCACCGCTCCGACGTTACCGTAGGCTCCGACATTTCCGGCAATTTGACCTGTGACTCGGCGCTTAACCAGAGGCACAATCGCAAAGGTAGAGCCTTCACCTGCCTGAACAAAGAAGGAGCAAGCCATCGTCAACACAATGGCGATCGGCAGCCACCAACTACTGGTAACACTGCTCATCGCGAGGTAGCCTAGGCCCATACAAGCAGTCAAGACGGTCATGGTGAGCTTACGACTGCCGAGTTTGTCTGACACCAAACCGCCCCCAGGCCGAGCCACCAAGTTCATAAAAGCGTAACTCGCAGCAATCATACCCGCCACGACTTTGCTCAAACCAAAAGTGTTTTCAAAGAAGGCAGGTAGCATCGAAACAACTGCGAGTTCTGAGCCAAAGTTGACAAAATAGGTGAGTTCCAGAAGGGCAACTTGGCCAAAGCGGTAGCGCTCCTCAGGGGGATAGGACTTTTTGCCAGTCATCAACTCCTTGTTGACCTCCCAGCACTTATAAGCCTGAAAGAGATAAAGACCTACCAAAAGCAACCAGCTAATGTAAAGCCCTATTGCATCTAAAATCCCAGCGGTCTGCAAGCGCCAAGCCAACAAGCCCAAAACACCTATCAAAGGAATGTTCATGCCCATTAAGGCCCAGAAACTCTTGCGACTGGTGACCTCCATCCCACCATGCCGAGCCGGACGCTGGTAGACCTTACCAGTGGGTGTATCTTGGACATTGAAAAAGTAGATCGCTCCGTAAACCGCAGCAAAAATTCCGGTTAAGGCGATCGCCAGTCTCCAGTTCACCTGACCTGCGGCAACCACAGCAGTGGTAGCGGCAAGAGTCGGCAGCGTAAAGGCAGCAGCAGCCGAACCAAAATTACCCCAGCCGCCATAAATCCCTTCGGCTAGACCAATCTCTTTGGGGGGAAACCATTCTGCCACCATGCGAATGCCAATCACAAACCCAGCTCCCACAATGCTCAAAGCTAGACGGCTTAGGGCTAACTGACTAAAGTTTTGGGCTAAGGCAAAAACGGTGCAAGGAATGGCGGAGAACATCAACAGGAGGGAATAGGTCACACGAGGGCCGTAACGATCCAGTAGCATGCCGATGATGATGCGAGCCGGAACGGTTAGCGCAACGTTGCAGATCGCGATCGTCCGCATTTGAGCTTCTGTAAGACCCAAGTCGGCTTTCACTGCTGTCGCGAGGGGAGCAAAGTTAAACCAAACGACAAAGGACAGAAAGAAAGCAAACCAGGTCATGTGCAAGATGCGGTAACGACCCTGAAATGACCATAATTCTCTAAGCACGTCAAACCTTTGAATTCAACAGAGGGAAAGATTCCCAATTTCGAGCGGGGTAGCGTTGTGGGTATGGGTTGGTTAATGGGCCAAGGCAAAGCGACTGTAGAGAAAGTCGAGGGCGTAGTTGCGGAGGCTGTAGTATTCCGGGCTTTCTAGCAGTTGGGCGCGATCGCGAGGGCGAGGGAAGGGGATCTCCAAGACCTCCCCAATCTGGGCCGAGGGGCCATTGGTCATCATCACCAAGCGATCGGCTAGGAATAGCGCCTCATCAATATCGTGGGTAATCATCATCACGGTGCAACGATGATCTCGCCAGATTTGGAGGAGTTCCTCTTGCAGTTCTTCCTTGGTAATGGCATCCAGCGCTCCAAAGGGTTCATCCAAAATCAACACTTCAGGACGAATAGCCAAGGCACGAGCGATCGCCACCCGCTGCTTCATCCCGCCCGACAGTTGCCCTGGTTTTTTGTCAGCGGCTTCTGTCAGGCCCACCATTGCCAAGTGCTCCTGGACAATCTTCACCTTCTCAGCTCGTGGTTTGGTGGGATACACCTCGTCCACACCGAGGTAGACATTGTCAAAAGCACTCATCCAGGGCAGCAAAGCATAGTTCTGGAACACCATCATCCGGTCGGGTCCAGGCTGAGTGATGCGCTTGGTTTGCAGGCGCACTTCACCAGTAGTAGGTTTGCTAAAGCCCGCCACCATATTTAAGAGCGTTGATTTGCCACAGCCAGAGTGACCAATGACGCAGATAAACTCGCCTTCGTAGACTGTGAGATCAATCCCTTCTAAAACTGTGTAGGGACCGTTGGGAGTGGGGTAGACCTTAGAAACGTGGTCAATCACCAGGAAGGGGTCCCGGTTCATGGCTGGAGCTGGATCTAAGGCTTGACCGTCGAGAATTTGCATGGCTGCTTAGGGAAGAATGAGGGAGGAAGGATGAGGGAGGAAGGATGAGGGAGGAAGGATGAGGGATGAGGGATGAGGGAGGAAGGATGAGGGATGAGGGAGGAAAAGGGGGTTAGGCGGCGATGGTGGGGCTTGTGGAGGTAGAAGTAGTGGAAGTAGGAGTGGTGGAAGTGGGAGTCGGAATAGGTTGATCGATGTTGATTTCTTCGATGCGGATATCGCGACGAATGGTTAGGCGGTTGAGATAGCCGATGGGATCGTCGGGGTTGAAGAGGGTGCCATCGAAGAGTTGGAAGGCATCGCGATCGGGTTCGGTATCGGGCCAACCCAGTTGTCTAGCAGCTTCTCCGTAAACATCAACCCGCCGGACGCGATCGAGAATTTCAATCCAGTTTTTAGGGAAGGCTGTAATACCCCAGCGAGCCAGTTGAGTCAAAATCCATAGCCCTTCAACGCGACTGGGGCAATTGGTATGGTTCACGTGAAACTGGTTGTAGCGAGGTAAGTTTTTCGGTGCGTCACCGTTGCCGCGATCGTAGGGATCGATAAAGCCAGGGCGGATGTAACTAGCAGCAGTGCCGACATATTCTGGTCGCGCTAGCAGTTCCACAATCTCTTCGCGATGGCGGCGATCGTCGCAATACTCACAAGCTTCCATGAGGGCTTTGAGCAGGGCGATGTGAGTTTCGGGATGTTGAGTCGCCCAATCTTCGCGGACTCCCAAAACTTTCTCCGGATGTCCGGGCCAAATTTCGAGATCGGTGGCGATCGCATATCCCAAGCCTTCTTGAATCGCCCGTGAGTTCCATGGTTCACCCGCACAGTAGCCGTCGATGTGGCCTCCTTTGAGGTTCGCGACCATTTGCGGCGGCGGGATCACCGTGAGGTTGACATCTTGATCTGGATCAATGCCACCCGAAGCTAGCCAGTAGCGCAACATTAGGTTGTGCATGGAGGCAGGATGCACAATCCCCAATGTATGCACTTGGTCAGGCGCTCGATCGATTGCAGCTTTGAAGTCAGCTAAGGTTTTAACTCCTTGCCGATGAAAGTGTTTGTCGAGGGTAATGGCATTGCCGTTGCGATCGAGCACTAAAGCAGTCACAACGGGGGTAGGCGCGTTGCCACCGACGCCAATGGTCATCGAGAGCGGCATCCCTGCCACCATCTGAGCGGCATCCAATCTACGACTGGCAATGCCTTCCGCGACTGTCTTCCAACTCGATTCTCGGACTAGATTGACTTCGTCTAAACCATGCTTTTTGAAGAAGCCCTTCTCTTTAGCGACTACGAGGGGAGCACAGTCGGTGAGGGGGATAAAGCCGATGTCTAGGTTGACTTTTTCGAGGCCATGACGGGCGATCGCAATATTTTGCTTGGCTTGCCGCTTCTTCGCCCGTTTTTGCTGGTTGAGGAAGTAGATGATCTCACTCCGCATACTGTAGTAGCTGGGGTGATTCACCACCTCCAAGCGATGGCGAGGTCGAGGAATAGCGACTTCTAAAATCTGACCAATGTGAGATTCGGGGCCATTCGTAAGCATAACGATGCGGTCAGAGAGGAGCAGCGCTTCGTCTACGTCGTGGGTCACCATTAAGCAAGTGACACGGCTCTCTTCGCAGATTTTCATTAGCTGCTCTTGCAAGTTCCCTCTCGTCAGCGCATCCAAAGCGCCAAAGGGTTCATCCAGTAGCAACAACTTAGGACGAATAGCCAAGGCACGGGCGATCGCCACCCGCTGTTTCATCCCCCCCGACAATTGACTTGGGCGCTTATCAGCCGCAGCTCGCAACCCCACCAAATCAATATGGTGTTCGATAATGCCCCGTCGCTCTCCTTTGGGTAGGTTCTTAGCGACTTCATCGACAGCCAAGGCAATGTTTTCACGCACCGTTAGCCAAGGCAGCAAAGAATAATTTTGGAACACCACCATGCGATCGGGTCCCGGTGACGTGACCTGCCGACCTTCTAGCACTACGCCACCGCTGGTGGGCTTATCTAAGCCTGCCACGATGTTGAGCAGAGTGGATTTACCGCAACCAGAATGTCCAATTAGGGAGACGAACTCACCCTGGCGAATTTTGAGGTCAATATTCTTTAGCGCTACATAGCTGCCGCCATCGGGGAGCGGGAAGACACGGTCAATATGATCGACTTCAACAAAGGCAGACATGGTGCTAGAGGGATGAAGGATGAGGGATGAAGGATGAAATTAGAATCATTGATTGAGAGGAACAGTGAGCGATCGCTCAGGCTCAGCATCAATATGGCTCACTGATGCATTTACTTCTGTTCTTCAGTAACAACCAGAGAAGCGACGTAGTTAACTAGCTTGTCGAGTAGTAATCCCACCACGCCGACATAGACGAGGGCGAGAATGATTTCGCTGATGCGAGAACTGTTCCAGGCATCCCAGATAAAAAAGCCGATGCCAACGCCACCCGTAAGCATCTCAGCCGCTACGATCGCGAGCCAAGAGAGACCAATCCCAATCTTGAGCCCCGTGAAGATGTAGGGCACCGTGGCAGGAAAGAGAATCTTGAAGAAGTACTTTTGCTTGGAGAGACGTAGGACTTTAGCAACGTTGTTGTAATCTTGGGGAATTTGCTTCACGCCCACCGCTGTATTGATCAAGATCGGCCAGATGGCAGTGATGAAGATAACAAAGATTGCGGAGGGGTTAGCTTGACGAAACGCCGCCAGGGAGATGGGCAACCAAGCCAGAGGAGGAACGGTACGCAGTACCTGAAAGAGGGGATCTAAGGCCCGAAACATCAGCTTATTGGTGCCAATCAAAATTCCCAAAGCCACTCCGACAATAGCGGCGAGAGAGTAACCGATCGCAACTCGCTTGAGGCTGGCAAAGATCTGGAGGGCTAAGCCTTTATCAGTATCACCGTTATCGAAAAAGGGATCAATAATCAGCTCCCAGGTTTCGGAGATAACAGTGGTGGGTGCTGGGAGTGGAGCTTGAGGACCTGAGCAAAGGATTTGCCAAATCACTAAAAAGATCAAAATTGCGACCACAGGGGGAATCACATTGATTGCCTGCTTCCGTAGCTGAGACAGCAAGTTGGCAGGGAAAGAATTAATGGCGTTACTACTCGATCTAGCTGTCATGCTCTCTTGTTCCTCGTCGGGTCGCAGGTGAGAAGGGAAGGGTAGGAGCTTAGGCAATCAAGCCCCTACAGGCTAAGAATGGGACTTAAACTTCGACTTTTTTGATTTGCAAACTCTTCAGGTAAGCTTCTGGATTCTCTGGGTCAAACTTGACGCCATCAAAGAAGGTTTCCACACCACGAGAGGTGCTAGCCGGAATCATGGCTGTTTGACCGATCGCTTTGGCAGCTTCTTTCCAGAGGTCTTCGCGGTTCACCGCATCCACTAGTTTCTTGGTGTCTGTATCTGGCTCAAAGTAGCCCCAGCGGATATCCTCAGTGAGGAACCACTGGTCATGGCTCTTGTAGGGATAGGAAGCGTTATCAGCCCAGAACTTCATTAAGTGGGGGCTATTTTCAACGACTCGACGACCATCGCCATAGTCAAAACGGCCTTTAGCTCGTTCTACAATGTCTTTGGCAGGAACCTTAAACCACTCTCGCTGCGAGAGAATGTCACACATTTCGTCTTTGTTGCCTGCTTCATCGCACCAAATTTGGGCTTCTTGAACTGCCATCAGCAGGGCTTTTGCTGCTTTGGGGTTTTTATCGACCCACTCAGCCCGCATCGCAAAGGCTTTTTCAGGGTGATTGTTCCACAACTCTCCTGTGGTGAAAGCGGTGTAGCCCAATCCTTGGTTCACCAACTGAGCATTCCAAGGTTCACCGACACAGAAGGCTTCCATGTTGTTGACTTTCATATTGGCAACCATTTGTGGGGGAGGTACCACAATGGTGGAAGCATCCTGATCTGGATTCAACCCACCTGCGGCGAGCCAATAGCGCATCCATAGATCATGAGTGCCACCTGGGAAAGTCACAGCGCACTTAGTCTCTTTTCCGGCTGACTTAGCCTTGGCAAAAGCGTCTTTGAGCGAATTGCTCTTGACATCAACATTGAGATCTTTGTAAGCGTTGGCGACTGAAATGCACTGACCATTCACGTTTAAGCGAGCAAGAATGTACATCGGTACTTTCTTGCCGTCAGTTACCTTACCTGTGGAGATCAAGTAAGGCATAGGACTTAAAATATGGGCTCCGTCGATGCCGCCACCCTCAGAACCCAGGACGATGTTGTCGCGAGTAGCGGCCCAAGAGGCTTGCTTAGCTACAGAAACATCTTTCATACCATATTTCGCAAACAGCCCCTTTTCCTTGGCAATAATCAGGGGAGCAGCATCGGTCAGAGCAATGAAACCCAGCTTGGCCGTGGTGACTTCTGGCGTGTCGGCAGCTGAGACATTCACCGCAGGAGTGGCATTAGAGGCAGTTCCAGCAGTATCGGTCGAGCTAGAGGACGTACAGCCGTGGGCGAGTAAGGTACCTGCGGCGGTAACTCCTGCTGTCAAGATGAATTTCCGTCTCGAAAACTTCGTCATCCTCGTTCACCAATACTCAAGTTATAAGTTGTAAAAATGTTTGGGGCAGCGTTGGTAGCTTTCTATACCAGCCGCTGCAATTACCCTATCTGCATTGCTAAAGACAAACTGTTACCCATGAGCAAATCTGAAACTTTTATGCAGATTTTGTAGTTCTTGTCTGTAGCAAAACATACGGGTCGATCGCTGAGCTGTAATGACCTGTACTGGGTCGTGCTGATAGCCGCCGTCTAAGCTAGGTTTGAGTTCCACAAAAATTGCGATCGCAGTCTTATGAGCAAAACTCAAACCTAGTTGCAGAGTCAATGAGGTGAGCCAGCAAGGTAGCTCAATGAGGATCGTCACCGGACGTTAGGCATCAATTACAACTTTGCCAATCGGATGAGCAATACAGGTGAGAATCCAACCTTCGGCTTGCTCAGAGGCATCCAAGCCATCCGGTTCGCCCTCATATTGCACTTGGCCTTCCAGCAATCTTTGCTTGCAAGTGCCACAGGTACCCGCCTGACAACTGCTATCTAGCTCTACCCCTGCCTGAGTCGCCACATCTAGCAAGGTATCTGCTTCAGTGCAAGCAACTTCTTTACCAGATTTAGCAAAGCTAGCGATCGCGGCTTGAGCAGGAGGAGCCGAGGGAGTAGGAATTTCCACGGCCACAGGTTGATAGGCGGATGTCGCAGTGCTATTGACAGCAGCAACAGGGCTAGGAACTACCTCCTCTTCTACAGAAAATTGAATTTGAGCAGAAGTTTTCAGTGGAGTTGTGCGAATTTGAGCACCAAAGTTTTGGATTAGGAGATCGATAAGAACTGGTTTGAGGTCTTCGCAAGGAATGGATTTCTGTACGCAGGTACCCAAAACGGCATGTTTGCCCACCTTGCCACCCATATAGAGGTCTACACCTTCTACCGTTTTGCCATCTTTGCGAACTTTGGTGCCCATGAGACCAATATCAGCCACTTGGGGTTGACCACAGGAGTTGGGGCAACCTGTCCAGTGAATTCGCACCGATTTCGGCAAAGCGAGTTCCTCATCGAGTTCGCGAATCAAGGCAGCAGCGCGGTTCTTGGTTTCAATCAGGGCAAAGTTGCAGAACTGAGACCCAGTGCAGGAAACCAGCGATCGCGACAGAGGCGCAGGATCAGCGGTAAAGCGTTGTAGCAGAGGCTCTTTCAGGAAGGGGCCTAAGCGAGAATCAGGAATATTGGGAACAATCACATTTTGCTCAACACTGAGGCGAACCTCCCCACTGCCATAGACTTCAGCCAGACGAGCTAAGTCAAACAGGTCTTGGGCATAGAGACGGCCTACTGGAACATGTAGCCCTACATAGTTCAGTCCGGGTTGCTTCTGGGCATGAATGCCAACATGATCGCGCTTATCCCAAACAATCTCATCCTTGGCGGCGGCAGTTTGGAGCGGATGCCCCATTTGTTGCTCAACTTCAGAGCGGAACTTGTCGAGACCCCACTCATCAATCAGCCACATCAAGCGCGCTTTCTGGCGATTGGCCCGCAGACCGTGATTGCGATAGACCAAGAGAATCGCTTCACACAGAGCCACCACATCGCGGGGGTCAACCCAGACATTCATGGGGATTGCTGCTTCACAGCGCTTGGCGGAGAAGAAGCCACCCACTAAAACATTGAAGCCTAGGTTGTTGTTTTTGTAGGCGGGGACAAAGGCGATGTCGTTGATTTCGGCGTGGACTGAGTTGTCGCGACAGCCCGCGATCGCAATATTGAATTTCCGGGGCAGGTTAGTAAAAGAGGGATTGCCTTCACCGTTGTTGGTGATCATGTCCTGCACTTTACGGACGATGCCGCGAGTGTCAATCAACTCGTCTGCATCAATGCCTGCGACGGGAGAGCCTGTAATGTTGCGAACGTTATCCATCCCTGACTGAACACTGGTGAGGCCCGCTTCCTCGAAGCGACGGAAGATATCGGGTAAGTCTTCGATGCGGATGCCGCGTAACTGAATATTCTGCCGAGTGGTGATGTCACCCGTACCATCTTCACCATAGCGTTGTAGCACTTCTCCCAGAACCCGTACTTGGCCACTGGTGAGGATGCCGTTGGGAATCCGCATCCGCAACATAAACTTGCCAGGAGTGACAGGTCGGAAGAATACACCCAACCATTTGAGGCGGTAGTCGCGATCGGTTTCATCCATCGCTTCCCAGCCAATTTGAGCAAAGCGATCGAGTTCTTTTTTAACCTCTAAACCGTCTTTTTCAGCTTTGAGTTTCTCAAATTTATTGCTTCCAGTCGCTGGATTGGTTGCTGCGGTTGTCATGAATCTACCCGTGTCACTGTTGGCTTTAAGCAAGGTTTGAATTCGGATGAATTCAATGCAATTTGCCGTTTAATGTTTCTTACCAGCTAAGGTTATGAGCACTCAGCTAGAGAATTCGTATCTATAGTTACAAAATGTTTCTATATATGAAACACTTGCATGTAAGTCATGCTGTTTTGACATAGTTTGTTGAATCACACAAAGCTAAAAATACATTTGATTTTGCAGCGAAAGATACAAAAAACCTGATTATTTGGTGCTGCTTCAAAAAATAAAAGCCTATCCAAATAGTCTGGATAAGCTCTTTAACTAGGAGAATGAGTTTGCTTAAGCAAATTAATAAGTTGTTTTCTCTCTAGGTTCTGTTTCCCAAGTTTCAAAACTAGGCATTGATTCCAACTTTTTAGTTTTTCTGGTTTTACGGGATGGGCGATCGCTCCCTACATACCAGTAAGAGGCTCCAACGAGGCAAGCGCCACCAACCCAGTTACCCAGAGAGACAGGGATCAGGTTTTTGGCGTATCCGATCCAAGAAATTTGCGCCGGATCATGAGGAATAAATAGACCTAATCCCATCAGGGTCATGTTGGCGACGCTGTGTTCAAACCCTGCCCCCACAAAGGCAAACAGACACCAGAAGATCAGCACCAACTTCGCGATATCCTCTTTGGTCTTAGCGGCCATCCAAATGGCTAAACAAACCAAAATATTGCAAAGGATGCCGCGAAAGAATAGCTCCATAAAGGGAGCCTGCATTTTTCCAGCTACAGCTTCTAAGACGAAATTCTTGATCGGTCCTTTAGCCAAAAGCCCGGACTGAACCAAGAGCAGGGCTAGCAGCAGAGAGCCAGCCAAGTTACCAATAAAGCTGATTCCCAAAACCTTCCAAGTGTCTTTCCAGGTGACTTGTTTAGCAAGGCTAGCAATTGCCATGAACATATGATTGCCAGTGAATAGTTCAGACCCAGCAAAAATAACTAATGACAAAGCGACCGCAAACGAAGCTCCCATTAAGGCTTTAACCGCAGGTGATCCAGCCGCATGCAAGGGTGCGCCAATGGAAAAAACCAGCATCACTCCAAAGCCAACATAAACACCTGCCATTACAGATAGAACTAAGAATTTAGGCAAGCTGTTTTCAACCAGTTCTGCTTTGGTGCGGGCAGCACTAATAATAGTCGCGATCGCTTCTTTCGTCATAATCAAGTCCCTTTAAAGCTGCTTTGAGCCAGGAAATTTAATTTCAAATCGAAATCTTTGACTTTGAATTTGAAAATGTATCTCTGACCACAAAATCTATAGTTTATGTAACTTCTGCATAGAAATAAAATTTGTATCTTTAACTACAAAATTCGCCAATCAATGCAATTACTGCATGAATTTCATGCTTACAAAAAGTCGTTCTCTATACAGTTTTTTGAGGATTTGCATCATTCAAGACAATTTGAAAGAAACTAACTTGAGCTAAAAACGCAATTCCTTTGAGAAAAATTACTTATTTTTCTGATTAATTTATGCAGTTCTTGTATTAACTCAACGAATGCAAAAAAGCAATTAACTATACAAAAGCTGCATAATCCTGGCGCAATCTATACTGTTCACAAAACATGGTCAGGTAGATTTTTTAGACAAGCAGGAGGCTGAAAACCCGTGTGATCGGTAATGGGGAACTGATTTAGAGCCTTATGCGACAATTGAACGAGCAGAACTTCTATAGACTAAATAATGGATCGTCGTACTTTCTTAACTTGGGTTGGCGTTGGTGGAATTGCCAGTTCTTTGCCAGTGGCGATCGCCGCCTGCTCTGACAAAACGACTACAAACGAAACGGCGTCGAATTCTACAGCTCCTTCAGCAAGTTCGGCTCGCTCGGATGGCTTCCAACCCGTGGGAGCACTAAACTCGAAGGGTGAATTGGCCGTCCCAAAGTTTGCCTCCGGGCCTTTATTAGTAGTACGAAACCCTGCTAGTCCTGAGAGCCTAGTCGCCGTTAATCCTACCTGTACCCATAAGGCTTGTCCGGTAACCTGGCAGGCGGATCAACAAGTTTTCTTCTGTGCTTGCCACGATTCCAAGTTCGCCACCGATGGCAAAGCATTGCAAGGGCCAGCTACAGAGCCGCTTAAAACCTATGAGGCGAAGCTA
This sequence comes from Trichocoleus desertorum ATA4-8-CV12, assembly GCA_019358975.1. Taxonomy (NCBI): domain Bacteria; kingdom Bacillati; phylum Cyanobacteriota; class Cyanophyceae; order Leptolyngbyales; family Trichocoleusaceae; genus Trichocoleus; species Trichocoleus desertorum. Next base: position 42,108 of record JAHHIL010000022.1, on the reverse strand, counting down.
GAAGGGAGTACGGTTTTGGTAAAAATCTAAGCACCAGCTATTTGCTGATTATTTTCTGATGTTAAAGGTTTTAGAAGAAGCGCAGGCTGCGGCCCTGCAAGCCAATTGGCCGCTACTCAATCAGTATTTGCAACAAGTTCCTGAAGCCCTAAAAACTGCTTCTAGCGCTGATTCTAATGCTGCTTCTAGGGCTGAAATAGATCAGCAGACAGTCATAGGTTTGCAACAAGTGCTGGATTTGGCGATCGCGGCTCTCTCTAACGGAGACTTTCAATCGCGGTGGGACATCGCCAAACTGTTTCCCACCTTAGCCACAGCAGTCAACCAGGCTGGACAAAGTGAAGATTGGATCACTGCGCCTTTGATCGAAATTGTGCAAGATGATGCAGCCGATGTAGAACTGCGTTGGTTTGCAGTAAGAATCTTGGGCCAGTTTAATCAGCCTGTAGTAATTAAGACTTTGGTGCAACTACTGCAAGATGCTGAGGATACTGAAGCGGAAGAGTTGAGTGAAATCGCTGCAACTACCTTGGCAAGTTTTGGCCCAACCGCGATCGCAGCTTTAACAGAGCTACTAGCCGATGAGCAATCCAGAGTGTTAGCAGTGCAAGCCTTAGCCCAGATCCGCAGCCGTGAAACCATTGCTCCCTTATGCAGCGTGGTGAACGATTCTCAAGTAGAAGTGCGATCGGCTGCGATTGAGGCGTTGAGTAGTTTTCATGACCCCCAGATTGCGCCGATTTTGGTCAATGCTCTCAATGATGTGGCAGCTACAGTCAGACGAGAGGCTGTGTCGGGCTTGGCTTTACGAGCAGATTTAGCCCCCGATCTGGATGTAGTTGCACTCCTGCGCGATCGCCTATGGGATTTTAATCTGGCAGTGTGCCAACAAGCAGCAACTTCCCTGGGGCGGTTAGGGAGTCCCACAGCGGCAGCAGCTTTATGGCAAGTGTTGCAATCTGCGGCCACTCCTGTCACCCTCCAGTTAGAAGTGGTGCGAGCTTTAGGTTGGATGAATCACTCTGACGCACTGGACTACTTACGCCAAGCATTGCAGCTAGGATCTGACGAAGTGTATCAAGCTGTGCTCACGGCACTAGGTCGAGTGGAACTGCCTGAGTTGAAACCGCAAGCCGCCGAAATTTTATTGGCAGCGCTGGACAGCCAACACCCCGCTGTGCAACAACCCCACACGAAACAAGCGATCGCGCTAGGTTTAGGGCAATTGGGAGAAATTGCTGCTGTGGAACCGCTGATTCAACTGTTAGCCACGCCGGATATGGGTGTGCAGCTCCATGCGATCGCCGCCTTGAAGCAACTTGCTCCTGAACAAGCCCATCAACACCTGCAAGCTTTGTCGGCAGATGCAGAAACTCCACCGAAATTGAAGCAGGGAGTGGCGATCGCTTTGCAAGAGTGGCAAGTGAATAGAATTATTGGCGAAAATTGACATAAAAAATCAGCAGAATTTCAAGAACTCTGCTGAAGCGAAATTTCAACCTAATTGATCAAGCCTAGTTTGGTGATGAACTAGGCTTGATCAATTACCCTTTTCGCCTGATCTTTCATATCTTCTACCGTGTGCATCGCGGCGGACTGCTGCTGCTTAATTTGACCTTCGGCTTGGTCTTTAGGATCGCCCGTAATGTTGCCCACTGCTTCTTGAACTTTGCCTTCAATGTTTTTAGCAACTGCTTCGGCTCTATCTTCAATACTCATAGTGTTAAGCTCCTTAGTTAAAAATATTCCTATCCAAACCGAGCTTAGCAATTTATGTCAGAACCCAGCATCTCTCTGGTGGCACATCTAACTCAAAGCTGCTAAATCACTAGGAGTATTGCAGTTAAAGAGCATTGACTTATCAGGATCTGGAATCGCATGCACTTCATTGCGGTCTAGCCAACGTTGGAACGATCGCCCACCTCGGCTAATAAAAGCATTCAAGAGCGGTAAGCAACTCCGGCGATAAAACCCACACAAGGGGTCCCAGCCTTTAGCATGGTGAGGGACAAAGGCGATCGCAGACTCCGGAACGCTGTCTAGTTGTTGTGCCCAGTCTTGTAAGACCTCAGCTCTGAGCCGGGGGAGATCACAGGCTAACAATAAGGCCCAATCTGCTTTAACTTGCACCAAACCTTGAGCAAATCCCACTAAAGGGCCTTGAGGCTGAATATCTGGATGCAAAGGTCGTTCTTGCACTAGGCGACAGGAAGGAGGTAGCAACTCCCAGTAACGCTGTGGCCAAGGCGTCACCACATAGATGTCACGGGTACACTTGGAGGCAACATCACACACATGGCGCAGCAGAGGCACACCATGCACCGGAATCAGGGCTTTATCCTGACCCATCCGAGAGCTTTGACCGCCAGCGAGGATAATTGCAGCGAGTGACATAACTTTAAGTATTAATTATTGAGCTGTTAATTATTGGTTTCAATATTCGCCTTGCCATCAACGGGTGGTGCCTTGACGTGAACCACTAAACTACCATCTGAAGCAGTTTCAATCTTTTGCACCTTGGAATCGGGCCTCACCTTAACCACAATGCGTTGCATATAGCAATCCTAAATGGATTGGAAACAGGAGGTGGAGACGAAGCCCCCACGCAAGGGTTTTACCCCTGCACCCCATTGAAGAATCAAAAAGGATTGCTATATAGCTATTAGGCTCCCAATAAACCTAGGTTAACGTCACCTGACCTAGGAATGATTGACGGAGAGCAATTGACGATTGAGGAACATCATAAATTCTTCGATGGTGGAGAGGTCTTGCAGTTCCAGGTAGTCGTCAATCCCCACCCCTAAGTGTTGCTCAAAATCTTCGCAAAGGGTGAAATGCCAGTCAAACCAGCAAACCAGGGTTAAGCGTAAGTCTTCCTCTAGGCGATCGCTGGGCAACATTCTGGCCGCTTGTAAACCAGAATATTTCTCTAGATGGAAGTAGACAAACTTCGCAACAGACGGTGAAACTTGGCGTGATTGCCAAAAAGACTGGTACCACTCATCTACCCCTAAAGCAGGGCGATCGCGCAGCCACCGATTTACCCCCCGCCGAGTTTTTAGATCTGGGCTGAGGTCACCATACGTTCGCCAACTAAGCCATAAATTCTTGAGCCTTTGCCACATGCTCTACAAGCTACCAACCTGGGACTCACCGAAGCTTTTCCCAGTATTCCCACTTCCTCCGTAATCTCTCAGAACTGTGCTTAATTGCTCAGCCGCTTACCAGTTACCAGTAGCTGCTCAAACTCATGTGCTGGAACAGGGCGACTAAAGAAATATCCTTGCATTTCATCACAAGCTTGCTGCTGCAAAAAAGCTAACTCTGAACTGGTTTCGACGCCTTCCGCAATCACCTTCAGTTCCAGATCATGAGCCATCTGAATCATGGCAGTGGTAATGGCTGCATTTTTAGAGTCACAGCTAATGTTTTGAACAAAGCAGCGATCGATTTTCAGGGTGTCAAAGGAGAATTGCTTTAGATAACTTAAGGAAGAATACCCAGTGCCAAAGTCATCAATCGCAATCTGAATCCCCAAATCTTTGAGCTGATCCAACCTATGAACCGTGGCATCAGTGTTTTGCATAATCACCCCTTCCGTTAGCTCTAGCTCTAGATACTGCGGGTCTAGCTGAGTTTGGTGCAAAATTTGGGTGACTCGTTCGATCAGATTAGTTTGGTGAAATTGCAACCCTGACAAGTTAACCGCAACCTGCAACGGAGGAAACTCGGCTAGCTGCCACTGCCTGACCTGAGTGCATGCAGTTGTGATCACCCATTCATCTAAGGGCACGATCAACCCTGTTTCTTCCGCCAAAGGAATAAACTCGGCAGGTGAGACGAAGCCTTGAGTGGGAGAAAACCAGCGAATCAACGCTTCCGCTCCAACAATTTCCCCAGTCGTTAAGCTCACCTTGGGTTGGTAGTAAACCTGAAACTCTAAGCGTTCCAAAGCATGCCGGAGGTTCGCTTCTAGCAGCAGTTGATTGAGCGAGCCAAGATTCATGCTTGCCGCATAAAACTCGTAGTGGTTGCCTCCTTGTTTTTGAGCGCTCTGCATAGCTGCATCGGCCTGCTTAATCAGAGCGTCAATGCTATCGGCATTTTCGGCATAGAGAGAAATACCGATACTTGTACTCACAAAGACTTCTTGCCCCTCTAGAACAAAAGGCAGAGATAGCCGCTCTAGAATCTCTTGAGCAATATCTGCTACTGCTTGTTTTTGCTGAGTGTTAGGTAAAAGCACAACGAATTGTTCTGTGCTCAGGCGAATGACTGTGTCTGTGGGTTGTACACACTCTAGAATTCGGGTCGCCACTGTTTGGATCAAGAGATCCCCCAGTAAGTAGCCTAAAGTATCGTTGATGCGGTTAAACCGGTTTAGATGTACCAGTAGAACTGGCACTATGGGTTCGGGTTGGGTCGTTTGGGCGAGAATGACGCTAAATCGTTCTCGGAGAGCTAAGCGGTTAGACAAACCTGTGAGGCTATCATGCCGGATTAGCTGGTTCAGCTGTTCTTGGGCCTGGTTGAGAGCCGTCGTGTACTGCTGAGTCACTCTTGCTTGTTTTTGCAACCGTGCAGCGATCGCGTCTAGCAGCTCATCAGCAGTACAGGGTTTGGTCAAATAGTCATCAGCTCCCAAGTTCATACCTTGGCGGAGGTCAGTTTTGTCAGCTTTGGCCGTCAAGAAGATAAACGGAATTGCAGCAGTGAGCGGATCTGCCCGCAGAGCGGTCAACACTCCATAGCCATCCAGCTCTGGCATCATGACATCGCAGAGAACCAAGTCTGGTAGATGCTTCTGGGCCAGTTGTACGCCAAGCAAACCATTTTCTGCCCCAATGACATCAAACTCTTCGACTTCTAATAGCTCTAAGATATTTTCCCGAACTGGTTGATCATCCTCGATTACAAGAATTTTCGCCATGATATTGAACAACTGCCAAGCTAAGTAAAAATTCTGAGACTGGTTTGAGTTTGGAAACCTACTAATTCGACCAAATTATTCCTCAAAAAATAATTAAACTGTTATTTCAGGCCGTCATAATCCTTTTACATAATGTCAGTAGATAGCCTGAGTGGCATCCTAAGCAATACAGAGGTTGGCAGTGCTGATTAATCGCTGAATACTTACGTAGTATGGCTTTAAAAAATTCAACTATCAATTGAAACTGATTTATACATCAGACTTCTCGATGATTCGCCTTAAGTAAACTCTATGATTTTGGCACTGTCAGATCATTGATTGCTAACAGTTATCAATCGAGCGGATAAACAAAAAACATTGATATTTAATTAGTAGTTAAATACCTTCAAGAACTAAATTAATTATTGACTGGCTTGATCATTAGCTACTTGATCATTAGCTAACAGTGAGTGGCAGTTTTCCGCTAACTTTAACCTAACTTCAACCTTTAGAGGTTTTGCTGCTATTTAAGTCAAAAAAAAAGCGATCGCTGGGGTTACCAGCTAGATCGCTCCGTTGTCTCTAAAAGCTAGAGCTAGTTTGCCCAGATCTGAATCGACACTCAAGATCTCAAGATCTCACTCCAGATCTCAAGATCTATAGAGAGTGACAGATCTGTTGCAAAGTGGTCGTGAAGTTGGGGTAAGAAATTGCGGCGGCTTCAGCTCGGTGAACGGTCGTGGTGCCCGTGGCATTGAGAGCGGCGATCGCCAAACTCATAGCAATCCGATGATCGGTGTGGCTATCCACTGCGGCACCTTTGAGGGGAACACCACCCGTAATTTCTAAACCATCTGGTAACTCGGTAACTTGCGCCCCCATTTGGTTGAGCTGAGTTGCCATCACCGCAATGCGATCGCTCTCTTTGACCCGTAACTCCTCTGCATCCCGAATAATGGTAGTACCTTGAGCAAAGGCGGCAGCAACTGCCAAAATTGGAATCTCATCAATTAAGCGAGGAATGATGTCTCCCTTAATTTCACAAGCTTTCAGGACGCTATGCCGCACATGTAAATCAGCGACTGGTTCTCCCGCCACAATGCGTTGATTTTCCAGGGTAATGTCGGCTCCCATCATCTCTAAAGCCTCCAAAATCCCGGTACGGGTCGGATTCACCCCCACGTTTTCCACCCACAGTTCGGAACCTGGGACGATCGCGCCTGCCACTAGCCAGAAGGCGGCAGAGCTAATATCACCAGGAACAATTACGGTTTGGCCTTGTAGACGAGCTGGCCCCGTAACGGTGACACTCTTGGTTTCTGGATCGACAGTCAACTCAGCGCCAAACGCCCGCAACATGCGCTCACTATGGTCACGGGAGAGGGCAGGCTCAGTGACCGTGGTTTGGCCCTCAGTCATGAGCCCTGCCAACAGAATGCAAGACTTGACTTGAGCTGAAGCAATGGGGGACTGGTAATGTGTGGGCTGGAGGGCTTGGCCTTGCACCGCTAAGGGCGCTAAAGCCCCCCCTTGGCGGCCCCAAATTTGGGCTCCCATCTGTTGCAGCGGCTTGACGACACGGGACATGGGGCGCGATCGCAAAGAGCTATCCCCTGTCACTGTAAAAAAGCGATCGGGGTGAGAAGCCAAAATCCCCAGCATCAGCCGCAGAGTGGTACCAGAGTTGCCTGCATTCAAAACATCGACGGGTTCTCGCAGATTGCCTAAGCCAATCCCCTGCACGCGCACCAGCTCCGTATTCAGCTCCGAGATTTCTGCTCCCATCGCTTGAAAACAACTCGCGGTACTGCAAGGATCTTCGCCCAGGAGTAATCCTTGAATTTGCGTTTCTCCCTCGGCCAAAGCTCCCAACATCAGAGCCCGGTGAGAGATGGATTTATCGCCAGGAATCTGCACTCGACCCTGCAAAGAAAGACCTGAATTCGGCTGGGCAATTGTGAGCTGATGCTGATTTTCTGTGGTTGTCAACGTTACGATCGGAGCTGGCATTGAGATAGACTGACCTAGAACTGCGTAGTAATCCTACCGCTTTCCTTAGATATTAGGGCTGAGTGATTACTACCTATCCGAAATTGCGCTCTCCTCACACTCCTCACACTTCATGCTGACGCATCATCGCAAGCCTGTTTGCTTATCCTTTGTTTCCACAGATCTACCAATCTGGTCAGTGGTTGAAGCTGCCGCCACACTCTACCAAAAGGATCAAGAACGGTTTCATTTGTTGTTAACTGAACCGATGATCCAAGACCAAGCTATTGCTGTTGAAAGTGCGGATGCCCCAGCTTCAAGTTTGGGTACTCCGGGCCATTTGGGTACTCCAGGCCATGAGATGTTGCCACCAACCCCTGCACCTCGGTTATTGTGGCTAGAAATTTCGCCCTATCGCGTCATCATGACCATGCAAGGCAATGGCCGCTTTAGCTACCGCCATTTTTGGGAGCAAGGCGTTTATGGCATGAGCCGTTATTGGCTACAAAGTGATTTGCTCAGCGGCAGTGGCCAGATGCGTCTCCGGAATTTCACTCGAAGCTTAAAGCTAGAAGGCAAAGCTTTGCCGCACCATTTGCGGATTGAGTATGAGTTATGGTCTGAAAAAGTGCAGCTCGGCGCTTATGTGTTGAATCTTGAAATCGAGCCTTAAACTCACCCAACGAAAACCAGGCTAAGGCTGAAAGCATCTCACTGTAAGCGATCGCCTTCAGGACAGTGCCATCACTGCCCAATTTTTGCTGCTTTCAAATCTGTCCTGAGAGGCACAGTGAATGAATTCTTAATGAAAAGAGTTTTCAAATACACACTTTTTGTTATATTGTTTTTAACGAAGTTATTGACTATTATTCTCAATAATTTAGAGTCTGAGTCAGAACCAACTGAGTCAATCCAAGCATTGATTACCTAAACTGATCAATCACATTAGCTCAGTCTTGGGCAATCTAACTACAGCACCTGACCGCGATCCCTTAGTCTCAATCCGAAATTTCACTGATGCTATCCGTATTTACTCAATAGCAGACTTCAACTCACAGCTACTTGCAATTCCTTTGCAGCACTTGCTCTCCCTCTCGATTTCCCTAGCTTTTGCAACTAAGAATCCCTTGCATTTAGGAAGGCAGCTTATGAACTCATCCAGCCTCAACTCCCTTGTTGGTCAAGTTATCCAGGTTTCCCGTTGCGATCGCTGGCAGGCTTACCAACGGTTACAGGAGCTAGGCGTTCAGTGTTGGTGTGCAGGGGATGGCACCTTGTCGGTAGAAGTTCAAACGGTCGGAGAAGCAGTTCAACTCCGCAGCGTCATCCAGCAGCTAACAAGTTCTCGCAATGAGTTAATCGACTGGTTGGATCTATGTTGGCAATTGGAAGCTTAGACTCACACTAGACTCAGAACGGAATCAACATTATGGTTGATGCGATAAGCAACAATACCTATGAAAATTTAGCGAAACAGAATCAAGCTTCTATATTTTTGATGGCAACAGCTTTAAGAGCAGTTTTAAGAAAAAAGTAAACCTAGCAAACCTTAGGATCTCATCATGGGTAAGTCCAAGTACGACCAGCTTTCAGAATTCAGCTTAGAGGGGCGTTTTCTCGGCTTTGAAATGGAAGATGGCTACAAATTTAAGCGCATCCAAGTGGCTACCCCTGAAGGCGAGGTTTGTATCAAACTGTCTAAAGAGTCACGAGCGAGTGTCGTTTCCTCCTTTATCGCTGAAGGCAAAGTGTTAAACCCAGGCGATTGGATTCGGATTACGGGCGAGAAAAAGCTGGACTCTAAAACGGGATTTCCCAAGCTCAAGGCTTACGCAATCCACCCCGCTGTACCCGGTGAAATGCCTCCGGTGGCTCCATCCAAAGCAGCTCCTGCCTCCGGTAAAGGAACTATTTTAGTTTGCCAAAAATCAGACTGTATGAAACGGGGTGCAAAAGCGCTGTGTCAGGCGTTGGAGTCGGAAATAAGCGATCGCGGTCTGAGTGAGCAAGTCACGGTTAAGGGCACTGGTTGCATGAAGCAGTGCAAGGCTGGCCCCACTATGGTCGTGATGCCTGACAAAACCCGCTATACCCGCATTCATCCTGAAACCGTTTCTGCCATTCTGGAAGAGCATTTCCCATCTGAACCCCAACCTCAAGCAAGCGAAGACGATAGTGCGATCAAGGCAGAACTCGCGATCGCATCTTCTAAGTCTCCTAGGCATCATTCATAAAATTTTTCTCTAACTTGCGACTAATTGCCATAGACTGCGATCGCGGTTATAAATTGGGCGTAGAATCTAACCAAACTTCGCGCATTTGGCACTGTTGGAGCTAAGATGACCAATTCGCTGCCCCCCAATCCTCAGCCATCCCCCAGAGATCCTCTAGGATTTGATGAGTTTATTGGCATTTTTCTCGCCTTTAGTGTCATTGGCGGTATCTTGTTTTGGTCGCTAGGCCGAACAGGACAAAGCTTCAATCTCGGTAACCTTTCGGCAACCCCAACGCCTACTGCAACCCCAACGCCTACTGCGACCCCAACCGATCCTGCCAGTCCAGTTGCAGGAACCGTAGCCCCAGCTCCGGACCCAACTCAACCGAGCCCTTTGGTTGCGCCTACCCCAGCTGAATCGACTGTGGTTCCGGTGCCGTTTGCAATCAGAGCCCCTGCTAGCCCTAGTCCCAGTCCTACCCCTAGCCCTACTTCAGAGGCCACTGAGCCAGTTGGCTTCTCGGATCTTTCAGAAAATTATTGGGCTTACCCCTTCATTACAGCTCTCGCTCAGCGCGATATCATTAGCGGCTTTCCAGATGGCACATTTCGGCCCGATGCTCCGGTAACAAGAGCTGAGTATGCGGCGATGCTGCAAAAAGCCTTTGACAAACCACCAAACCTAGCAGCGGTAAGCTACAAAGACGTAGCTTCAGACTTCTGGGCCAACGATGCTATTCAAGAAGTGTCTCGAAATGGTTTTTTGGCGGGTTACCCAAACAGGATCTTTCAGCCCACCCAACAAATTCCCAGAGTTCAAGCGTTGGTTGCTCTGGCCAGTGGCTTAGAAATTCCTCGTCCGGCGGCTCCTACCCAAGTGCTGCAAACCTATGACGATGCAGCGCAGATCCCTCAGTATGCTACTAATGCCGTAGCAGCGGCAACGCAGGCTGGTCTAGCTGTGTCTTATCCACAACCCAAAGCACTGGAGCCAAACGAAAAGACAACTCGTGCAGATGCAGCAGCTTTTATCTACCAAGCCTTAGTCGCCTCTGGCAAAGCCGAAAACATTTCATCTCAGTATGTAGTGCAGCCTTAGGTTAGAAACGGAAGTTTGGGGAGCGATCGCGCTACTAGTGCTAAACATTAGCTCTGGGTTCGTTGGTTTAGCAACGCCAATGCTTGATCAAACACAAGTTCCCCAACTCTAGTCTGTAAAATTGCTCGCACGAGTTGTACAAAGTTTTGATCAACGGTGTGATTCGTTTGGATCAATTTGCTGCCAGAGTAGTAGGTTGTGTCATTAACCTGGCGTTCGTTAGTCATCCCAGTTTGGACGTTTTTAGATTTTTGGTTCCAAGAGAGTGACTTGCCTCGCAGAGTGAGTTGAAACCAGACTAAATCGTGGTTTTGCAGCTCAAAAACCACATCGAAGTAAGGCTCTCTTCCTTGATACCAAAGTCGAGTGACCCCACTCGATTGATCGGAGCGAATTAAGGTTTGGTCAATCTTTTGGAGAGAAGATCCTAATTGATTGATTTCATGCTGATCCATAACAGTTTTCATAACTGATGAATAGAAGCTAGCGAACACAGCCTAAGGTTATGAGTTTGCGTATATGCCGAGTAATTAGTAATACAAAACCCCAGCCAATCAATCAGGATGACTGCATTAAATAGGTGAGATTTGCCCTGCTCGGACTGCCAAAATTTGCGAAGAATTTAGCCATTGAGCATCGAAAGAACCCAAGTGGGTTGTGGTAATCAAAGTTTGAAATCGGTCTTGAATGGCATCGAGCAATTGATTTTGGCGGTTAAGGTCTAACTCTGCTAAAACGTCATCTAATAACAGCAGAGGGGGTTCCCCCACGACCTCTTCAATTAGTTTGAGTTCTGCTAATTTCAAAGCTAGAACTAAGGTGCGTTGCTGCCCTTGAGAGCCATATTGCCGAGCGGGAGTTTGGTTGATGGTGAATTCCACTTCGTCCCGGTGCGGGCCAACTAAGGTGGTGCCTTGGTGCTGTTCTGCGATCGCCCGTTGCTGAATTTTCTCTAGAAAGGCTTGCTGCACCTGGGCAGGGTCGTCCTCAGTCAACACGACGTTTGGTGCGTATCTCACTTGCAAAACTTCAGTGCTGCCACTAATGGCTTGGTGCCATTGCTCAGCCAGAGGAGCCAATCGCTCTAGAACTCTAGCTCGGCGGCGAATCACACGAGAGCCTGCGGCGGCCAGCTGGGTATTCCACAGCTCTAAGGTTGCTGGTTTATCGACTGCTTCTGTAGGCTCTGGAGATGAGGAAAATAAGCTGGGCTCTGTCGTGCGTGGTTGCCGCTGCTTGAGTAAAGCATTGCGTTGCCGCAGGATGTGGTTGTACTGCTGCAAAATGTGGGCGTAGATCGGCTCTAGCTGAGTCAGCAGGGCGTCTAACCAGGCTCGCCGTTTTTCGGGGCCACCCCGGACTAAATCTAAATCTAAGCTGGAGAATTCGACGGCATTCAGAACGCCCAAAAAGTCGAGTTGGCGGCGTAAAGGTTCGCTATTAAGCGCAACGGTGCGGCGACCATTACTCCGCAAGGTGAGTGTGAGGTCAATAGAACCTGTATCTCGCTCTAGCAAGGCGGCAATTTGGCCAATTGGCTCTCCTTCTAGCACTAGGTCGCGATCGCGGCTAGCCCGGTGCGATCGCAGGGTGGCTAATAACTCCACGGCTTCGAGCAAATTAGACTTACCTTGAGCATTGTTGCCCACCAAGATGGTTTTGGGGGCAGAGAAGTCAACCCGCTGATCCAGATAATTGCGAAAGTGACGCAGATGAAGACTTTTGAGATACATGGGTTATGGTCAGCGGTCAGCAAGAGGCGATGGAGGAAGAGGAAGCGATGCGATCGCTCAAAATTATTGTAGGGGCGCACCTTAGCACACCCCTACTACTGCACTCTATTAGATTTGTGGAGTTGTATGAGTTGGGCTTTGCCTACCCAACCCAACCCTAGCCAGCAAGTCTGGCGATCGAACTAAGCAGCAATCGGACTAAACAGCGATCGGACTGAGCGTTAGCTGCGTCGAGCGGAGTGCCAACGGAGAAACAGCTTTTCTAGCTCGATCCAAACGAACATCAGAGCACTAAAGCCAAAGCAAATGGCTAACTCTAAAGGACTTAACCAGAAGGTATCAAAGAAGTTCTGGAGCGGGGGTACATAAACTAGCAGCAATTGCAGAATCGTCGTAAGAGTGACAGCCCCTAGCAAATAAGGATTGGAAAAGGGATTGAGTTCAATGGTGAGCTGAGTGTTAGAACGGATGGCGATCGCGTGGCCCATCTGAGCAAGGCAAAGGGTAGTAAATACCATCGTTTTCCAAGTCTCAGGTGAGCGATCGTATCCAGGAGCATGGGTGTAACCGTAAGCCCAAGTCATCAGGGCAATGGTTAGAACAGCAAAAACAATGCCCACTCGGATCATGTAGGAACCCAAACCCCGCGCAAAAATGCTTTCTTGGGGATTGTGGGGAGGCCGATTCATGACGTTGGGTTCTGGGGGCTCAACCGAAAGGGCCAAGGCGGGTAAACCATCCGTCACCAAGTTCATCCACAAAATTTGGAGCGGCGAGAGGGGAACCCCTCCTAGACCAATTAAGGGAGCTGCCGCAATGGTAAGTACTTCACCAATGTTGCTACCCAAGATGTACTTGATGAAGCGGCGAATATTGGTGTAGACGGTGCGGCCTTCTTCAGTCGCAGCTACGATGGTGGCAAAGTTGTCATCTAGCAACACCATATCGCTGGCTTCTTTGCTGACATCAGTACCCGTAATTCCCATAGCGATGCCAATGTCGGCTTGCTTCAGGGCGGGAGCATCATTGACGCCGTCTCCGGTCATGGCGACGACTCTACCGCGACGTTTTAGGGCTTGCACAATTTGTAGTTTGTGCTCTGGGGAAACGCGGGCATAGACGCTGACTTGATCGACTTGATCTTCGAGTTCTTGTAAACTCATGCGATCGAGTTCTTGACCACTGACCACGCGATCGCCTGGCTGGGCAATTCCTAGTTCCTGGGCAATGGTCTGGGCGGTTAGTTGGTGGTCACCTGTGATCATCACCACCCGGATACCTGCGGCGCGACAACGAGCGACGGCTTCTTTGGCTTCGGGTCTAGGTGCGTCCAGCATCCCTACTAAGCCGAGCCAAATCAATTCTTTCTCGGTGACTTCATCAGAGCCTTCGGCAGGCAAAGTTGCCAGTGGTTTGTAAGCAAACCCAAGAACGCGCAGACCCCGACCTGCCATTTGGTTGTTCTGGTCTAGCACTTCGGCTCGCTGTTCCGCGTTTAACGGCTCCAAGCGATCGCCCACCTGCATATGGGCGCAGCGTTCCAAAATCAACTCTGGAGACCCCTTGGTAAACATCAGATATTGAATTGGGTCTGCCGCCGTGGCTGTAATGGGTCGGTAATCGTTCGCTTCGCAAATCACGCTCATGCGCTTGCGCTCAGACGAGAAGGGGAACTCGGAAACCCGTGGTAGTTTACGGGCCCAAGTTGCCTTGTCAACCCCTGCCTTCGCGCCTAAAGTGAGCAACGCTCCTTCGGTAGGATCACCAAAAATGAGCCATTGGTCTTTCTCATACTGCAAGGTCGCGTCGTTGCAAAGAATACAAGCGATTAATAAAGTTTGTAGCTCTAAATATTGCTCTGGAGAAACAGCTTGTTGCTCTAGCTGAAAATCCCCGACTGGATCGTAGCCGTTGCCAGAAACCCGAAAAGTATGCCGCTCGGTATCAACGAGTTGCACAACCATCTTGTTTTGAGTCAGCGTCCCGGTTTTGTCGGAACAGATGGTGGTGACAGAACCGAGGGTTTCCACCGCAGGCAATTTACGAATCAGCGCTTGCCGACGAACCATGCGCTGCGTCCCCAAGGCCAACGTTACTGTAATGACCGCAGGCAAGCCTTCTGGGACAACGGCAACGGCCATACTCAAAGAAACTTCTAATAACTCCTCAAAGGTGCTGAAGTTTCCGGTTCGGATCACGCCACCAACGACGACTAAGGCCACTAGAGCCAGCGAACCGCTGACGAGAACGTTCCCCAACTGGGTCATGCGTTGCTGTAAAGGCGTTTCCTGCGCCTCGACAGACTGAAGCATGGTAGCAATGTGGCCCAGCTCAGTTTTCATGCCAGTATTCGTGACTAGCACGGTAGCCCGCCCCTGGACGACCTCAGTGCCTTGGAAAACCAAGTTGAGGCGATCGCCCAAAGGTGTTTCTTCCTGCAAGTGAGTTTCTGCGCGTTTGGTCGATGGCTGAGCTTCCCCAGTCAGAGCCGATTCTCGGACTTGCAGATTTGACGCTTCGAGCAGGCGGCCATCCGCAGACACCTGAACCCCTGCTTCAAGCAGCATGACATCGCCTGGGACCAACTCTTTTGAGTTGACTTCAACAATTTTGCCATCACGGATCGCCCGAACCCTAGGGGAGGCCAGACTTTTGAGAGCAGCTAAAGCCTTTTCAGCTCGGCTTTCCTGCACGTAGCCCAAGATAGCGTTCAAAACTACGATCGAGGTAATGGCGATCGCGTCTTTAGGAAAGCGGCCAGCACGCAAATCCAAAATGGCAGAGACGACCGCAACACCCATCAGCATCAACAACATGATGTTCTTGAACTGATCCCACAGGATGGCTAAGGTACTGCGGCCCGCAGACTCAACTAACTCGTTGGGGCCGTACTGTTCTAAGCGCTCTGTCACCTGTTGAGTCGTTAAGCCAGATTCGCGATCGCTATGAAGAACCTCTAGTGCTTTCTCAGCCTCTAGGGTATGCCAAGCCACAACAGAGTCTGGCGGTGAATCTGAAGCCATGGATAGAGTCACGGGAAATAAAAAAACGCCTACAGCACTTAATCATAGTGCTTAAATTTGGTTTCCATGTGTCTCTACGCTGTCACACCGCAATCTCAACCCTTCTGAGCCTGCTCAAGTTTCTAACTCTATTCGGGACATAAAACCCTGAGCGATCGGGAATAGGTTGAGCTAAAGAGACTTTGCTAATCTCGCCATTCAACTTTTGACAAGGAAATCTTCTAGGATCAATTTGATAGTTTGAATGCCTAGAGCCAATGCTGAGAAAGACATGCAGCCTTAACACCGAGAAAACATGAGTGCAAATAAGTGTAAAAAGATACAGGGGATTCAATAAATTATCAGTCCTTGACTTCACGAGCAGCCTCCGCATTTTGCAAGATGATATTCAGCTACTTCATCATTAATGAAACGTCCTTAATTAGAATTTAAGCAGCGATAGAAAAAGGTTCCTTGTTTGTGTTCCCTATTGATTCCTCGGCTCTCTCCGATTCCTTTAAGCTGATCATTCAACCTCATAACCCAGAGGTGAAGCAGTGCCTGCACGATTTAGGGTTTCAGAAGCTTCCTAATATTCCTCAACTGCTTTATTTAGCAGTTACCGATCAGCAGTTGATTGAGGTTTGCTTGCAGATTGGCCAAACTGTATCTGAAGAGAGTCAACTACTTTCTCGTTGTTTCTTTACGCGATCGCCTTTGAACTCGGAAGGCTTACTCGTTGAATTTCTCCATGCTCAGCCCCTTAGTGCTTTGACGGCATCGATTAAATACAGTTGGTTTTTTGAAGTTCTCATTAATCAAACCTTATTCTTCAAATATCAACCTGTTTTTAACTTGGCTTCTGGGCAGGTGATTGCTCACGAATGTTTAGCAAGAGCGACTGGCAAAAATGGAGATGCTTTTAGTGGCAAGCAGTTGGTAGATGCTGCGCTTTCTAGTCGCTGTATTCACGAGTTTGATGAACTAGCACGCAAAACTTGTTTGGAAGCGATCGCAAATCTGGGAACTGAACAGGTTTTCTTTATTAATGTTTTGCCAAATGCAATCATGCAAAACCCACAAGCCTTAGCCCAGAACTTTCAACAAGTTTTTGATTTAGGCTTACGGCCTCAGCAAATTGTTTTTGAGCTAACCGAAGTGGAAGCTTTACTCAATTGCCCAGAACTCAGCGAACTAATTCCTTGGATTCGGGAACAAGGATTTGGAATTGCAGTAGACGATCTCTGCGGCAATGTAGCGTTTGATCACTACTTTACCGGGTTCTATCCAGATCTAATTAAACTCGATCGCCAACTGGTGCACGGTTGTAGTCGGCAGCCACTCCAGCAAGTTTTAATTAAAAGTTTGCTGCATTCCGCCCATGAGCTAGGCATTTCTGTCTTGGCAGAAGGCTTGGAGGATACTGCCGATATCGAGTTCTGCCGTGGGCTAGGAGTGGACTTTGGGCAGGGCTATGGCTTGGGGATGCCAGAACTCACCTTGCAGCAGCAGCCCCTCAATTGGTCAGCCCTCGATCTCGCAGAAACCCTACCTAGCGATCGCTCTGTATCTCAGGTGGCAGACTCTAGTTCCTGGTTTAACTTGGTTGGGGCGGCGAGTTGGGAACCAAAACTGATAGCGCCTTGGGAACGACCCGAAAAGTAGCTGGCGTGTATGTGGTAATTTCACCATCGGTATTAATCGGACGCGGTCTGCGAGTATGCACTTCAAATTCCTTCCCAGCTAACGCTCGAACCCTGGGTGAATTGATGTGCTGCCCACTCCGCATGGCTGGCAATAGGGGAATAATCTGCCACCAATGCTGAATCTCTAAGCTGTACAAATCGAGCCGATTATCATCGATCGCGGCATCTTCAACCACAGTCATGCCACCGCCGTAATGACGACCATTCCCTACGGCAACTTGTACCGTTCTCACCGGAATCGATTCTCCCTGACAACGAATTTCGGCCCAAAAGGGTCGAGACTGGCCCACTACCCGAATGGCAGTCGTCAAATAAGCAAATACGCCCCAACGGCGCTTCACTTCTTTAGTCATTTGCTGAGTAATTTGCACGCTGAGGCCCAGGCTGGCAACGTTAAAAAAGTACTTGCCGTTCACCCAGCCTAGATCGATCCGTTGCACTCGACCTTGAGCAATGATTTTGCAAGCTTGAGTCAGATCAGTCGGGATGCAGAGCGTCCGAGCTAAGTCATTGGCGGTACCTAAAGGCAAAATTCCCAGGGGCAGTTGAGTCTCAACCAATCCTTCAGTCACGGCATTCAGAGTGCCATCTCCCCCACCCACAATGACTAGATCCACGCGATCGCGGTAGCTCCGAATCAAATCAGATAAATGCTGAGGATCAGCGGTTGATTCCTCCAGTAAATCTAGACCCCAGTCCTGCAAGGCTTCAATTGCCTGGGTAAGGGTCTCCTGACCCCGACGAGCCTGACGATTGACTAGTAATAGAGCGCGCTGATTCATAGATGGCCAAAAATAACTAGAGGATGAACAAACTCAGGAATGATTTGCCTCATGATCCTGAGTTGATCGTCTATGGGGTACCCCAGTAGCACAAGTGCCTGGAGTACGAGATTGCAAATTCTGCCTAGAGAGTAGTGCTGGGATACGGTTACGTCTAAAAGGTTTTGTTTATGATGAGGGAGCCATTGCTGAAAAACCTGTACCTATGCCGCTTGAACCACCTCCATCTACTCAGCTATCCCCTGTTTCGATCGGGCAACTCGATCCGTGGTTAACGACCATTCGCCCCTTCGGTACCTATGCCCTCGAGGGGTTGAGTTTCTGGGAGGATACCCTGCTTGCAGTAGATACAGTCCGGGGATACTTACTCCAAGTCACGGTGACTAGTGGTGACACCCAAATCTTGAATGCACATCAAACCACAAGTTTTCTAGATGCCACGGGTTTAGCGGTTCAGGGAGACAAGCTCTGGTTTACGCGAGGCGGTAGCGTTTACTATTGCACCCTGAAAGATTTGACACCGCAGCACTTTGTCACCTTGCCTTATCAGATTGATGGAGTAGCGGTCTGGCAATCAACGGTTTATGTCAGTTGCCAGAAGCTGGGCTACATTGTGATTTTTGAAGCAGCGACAGGTCGCCAAATTACCCGGTTTTCTACGCCGGGTGTCGGCAGCGAACACTTAACTGTGCGGGGCGAGGAACTCTGGGTCAGCGATCGCATTGAGCAAACTGTTTACTGTCTCGATCGAGGCACTGGGGAAATTCGCTTCAGTGTCCTAACACCCTTTGACCAGCCCACAGGTCTAGCTTTTCACCGCCATCCTGCTACTGGCCAAAATATTCTCTATGTTGCTTATGCCGGGGAAGAACCCTACATTCGCGATAACCCCAATGCTGATCCATCTCATGAACTCGCCATTCGCGATCGCACGTTTATCCATCCGCTGTACTTCCACTATTACGAAGACGACCGCTACTCCCTCTCCAATGGCTATCTGGTTGAAATGTCTTATGTAGAGGAACTGCAACCTCTAGAAGAAGTGGATTTAGAAAATGTGGAGTGGCGGATTGCGCTGCCAGCAGAAACTAATCGGCAAAAGGTCAGGCAGATTGAGCCGATTGGGGTGCCGTTTACTGAAGAACTGCACGAAGGACAACGGGTGGCACTGTTTAAGTTTGCAGCGTTGAAGCCTGGAGAGCGACGCTTATTGGGTTGGAAAGCGCTTTTAGAAGTCTGGAGTATCAAGTATCAGCTCGCCCCCCGCGAAGTAGAAAATGCCCCACCGTTGTCGCCGGAGTTTCAAGCCCGCTACTTGGTGGATGATGATGAGTTGGCAATGGATACGGCTACGATTCGTTGGGCTGCCCAAGCCGCAGTTGGTACAGAAACTAATTTGTTGCGACAGGTTTTGAAGATTCGGAACTATGTTTACGATCGCCTCTCCTATGGCATCAAGCCGCATATTGATACCCCAGATGTCGTCTTAGAACGCGGCATCGGCTCCTGTGGTGAGTATGTCGGCCTAATTTTAGCGTTAGCCCGTCTCAATGGCATTGCCTGCCGCACCGTCGGTCGCTACAAGTGTCCACCTTACGCAGAACGCCAATTCGTCCCTTTAGAACCCGATTTTAATCACGTTTGGATTGAGTTCTATATTCCAGGGTTTGGCTGGTTACCAATGGAATCTAATCCAGATGATGTGGTCGATCGCGGCCCCTATCCAACTCGTTTCTTTATGGGCTTGGCTTGGTATCACGCTGAAATGGCCAAAGGCGTTTCCTTTGAAAACGTCAAAGTTCAAGGAGCCCCCATTAGTGAATCTTGTGATGTTTCATTAGGCGATCTATCAATCAATCACATCAAATTCAAAATATTGGGCGAACTCGCCCCAGTTCCCTAAGGGGTAAGGAAGAGCTAGATGGCCTGAACTAGGCAAGTCCTAGAATCCGTAACGGCGTGGTAGTTGATTGAGAACTGAACCTGCTTCAATAGGAAAGCACGAGGTAGCGCGATCGCGACCCTGAGTTGCAGCAAGTTTGGTGTTTACGGGTAAGGAATAGTGAAGTCATGGATGTGATTCCAGCCATTGATCTACTAGAAGGTCGCTGTGTTCGGCTGTACCAGGGCGACTACGCTCAATCACAAGTATTTGATGAGAATCCAGTTGCAGTGGCGCGGCAGTGGGTCGAGCAAGGCGCACCTCGATTGCACTTGGTTGACTTAGATGGAGCCAAGGCTGGGCATCCGGTAAATTTGGCAGTGATCGAGGCCATTGTGCAAGCGGTAGATGTGCCCATTCAAGTGGGGGGTGGTTTGCGCGATCGCCAGAGTGTAGCCAATCTCCTAGCAACAGGTGTGCAACGCGCCATTTTAGGCACTGTGGCAGTGGAGCAACCAGATTTAGTGGCGCAGCTCTGCCAAGAATTTCCGGGTCAAATCGTGGTTGGGATTGATGCCCGCAACGGGAAGGTAGCAACTCGTGGTTGGCTCGAAACTTCGGAAGTCTTAGCCACAGAGTTGGCACAGCGTATGGCCCAACTGGGCGCGGCGGCAATTATCTACACCGATATTCACCGTGACGGTACCCTGCAAGGGCCAAATATGGACGCGCTACGGGAATTAGCCAGTGCGATCGCCATTCCTGTGATTGCATCAGGTGGCGTCAGTTCGGTAAGCGATCTATTGAGCTTACTGGCGCTAGAACCCTCCGGAGTTACAGGGGCGATCGTCGGTCGAGCCATTTATACCGGAGATGTGGATTTGAAAGAAGCCCTGCGAGCCGTGGGTCAAGGACGCTGGCAGGATGTCCCTCCTGATTTTGGCACCTCAGCTTTTGCCTAAGGGTTCCGCCTAACGGGATTTCTGAAAGAAAACGGTTTGTCCCTGGTGCAGTTCGGTAGCAAAGCGATCGCAAGCCTTGGGACTATTCAGGTAGCGAGCTTCAAAAGGCTTGGCCTATCGAACTCGAAATTCAACCACATCCCGTCGAATAGTGACATCAAAGTTGCCAAAGAAATCGTGCCCGAGTAGCCCCGTGCCTAGATCAGGCCCTGCGATCGCGACTGATACATTTCTAGCCACCGCCCCGTCCACCTCAATGGAATCCACAAAGCCCACAGGAATTTCTACCCCTTTCTGGCTGGCTGTGTCTACCAAAGCTTTAGTCACAGGTTTGACACCCATTGCGATCGCCATTTGCTGAGTAATCAAGGTGCCGCTTGCGCCTGTATCCACAATCATCTCGAACGTCTGATTGCCGTTAAAGGTGACATCAATGACGGGAGTTCCGCCTTCTCGGCGTTTGATCGGAGCTTCAAAGACCCGTTCTTGCCTAGGAGCAGGTGGGGCAGGCCGAGTCGCGACATTAGAGCGAGCCGCTTCTACAGGTTGCGGAATCGGGGGAGGGGCTAGGGCAATGATGCGCTCAGGCTGTGGCTGGTTACTACCGTCTGGTTTGCTAGCTTGTTGTTTAGCGTAGGCAAGTTGCTGCTGATATTCGCTGATTTTTTCTTTGACCAGCAGTTGGTAAGGGCTGGAGTTTGGCACCTGCTTGAGCAGGGCGATCGCGTCTTGCCACTGGCTCACGACCAACTTCCAGTCATCTTGAGATTGCGCGGAAGCTCCAATGCTAGCGGCACTAGCAGCGCGATCGAGAGCAAACTCAAAGGGGTCTGTTTGTGGAGTGGGCGGAGGGGTAGGCTCTGCAATGACTACTGGGGAGGGGTCCGTGGGTAAGGAGGCGATCGCTCCAGAAGTTGAGGCAGGGGTAGAATCTGACTGGCTCTGAGTGGAGGATTTGATCGATGAACCGCTACAAGCTGCACTAACCAGCGTTAAGACAGCCGATGCAATCAGCAAAATTGCTCTCGACGAAAAAGGCTTTGGCATAGGAAGCGAACAACTGCCGTGGATGGTTTAAAGTCTACAAGCTAGATATTTTCAGTTTTCACTCTTCCACTTTAAACTCAGTGCCTCTAACTCTGATTCCGTACTAAGCGATCGCTCGCTCAAAAAACGACGTGCCCAGGCAAGCGATCGGTATCAAACCTGAATCAGCTACATTGAACTCAAATGTTGCAGAAATTAATTTGTATTAACCACATATTTTGTATGGATCACAACATCGAAGTGGGACTAAGCCAGTGAAGCGTGCAAGTTTAATCATGAATCCGGTTTCCGGTACTGATGAGCCTAATCCCATGAAGTTGCCCGATCTCCTAGCGGCCTTAGAAGCAGAGGATATTCGGGCTGACCTTGCCTTCACCAAACCAGATGAATCTCCAGCGCTGCTAGCCCAACGAGCGGTGGAAGAAGCCTATGACATGGTGATTGTAGGGGGTGGGGATGGCACAGTCAGCGAAGTTGCCAAAGGGTTAATTCACGCTCCGATTCCCCTGGGCATAGTCCCCATCGGCACCTACAACAACATTGCCCGGAGTCTCAGCATACCCACAGATATGGCCCAAGCTTGTCAAGTCATCGCCCAAGGGCAAATTAAAACAATTGATGTTGGGCAAGCCAATAACGACAATGAGCACTATTTTTTTGAGGCAGCTGGGGTAGGACTAGATGCCGCGTTGTTTCCTTTGGGGGAAGAGGTCAAGGGTGGGCAATGGGGACGCATGCTGCAAGCTGCTCGCTTAGCAATTGGTTATCAACCTCAACGGCTAAGAATTGAGTTAGATCGTCCCTTGGCAAAAGCAATGGTTCGCACCGCCCTCCCTAAACGATTTTTGCGCCGTCAGATCGCAACTCGCAGTGAATTTCAGCTCCAAGCCTTACTGGTTGTAATTGCCAACGGCCCCTATTATGGAACTGGATTTACGGTTGCCCCTGATGCAGTCATGGATGATGGTCTGCTGACCGTCAGCGTTTACCGAAAATTCAGTAAATGGGAACTCGTGCGCCATTTTTGGTCTATTAGTCGGGGGCAGTACTACTACAGCCCCAAGATTGAAACTTACCAAGTGGCAAAGGTGCGTTTCACTTCAATCGCCAAGCTACCTGTTCATATTGATGGGCATCAGATTGGGGAATTGCCCGTGACGTTCCAAGTGGTGAAACAAGCATTGAAAGTGATCGTCCCTGCGGAACCAAGCGTTGAATAATTGGCAACGACTACGCCAACCGTATTCGGCAGTTTTCGATACGACACTTACAATTGAGCATGAGATAATAGCGTCCTGCAAGTATCACTTCTCAAGTATCAGTTTTCAAGGTTCTCCTATCTAGACTTCTATGGCTCTTTCTGCCCCTCAACCTGCTCTTTTAGTTCTTGCGGATGGTTCAGTTTACCGGGGATGGTCTTTTGGTGCGCCTGGAACCACCATTGGCGAAGTTGTATTCAACACGGGAATGACAGGTTATCAAGAGGTTTTGACCGATCCCAGCTATTGCGGTCAAATTGTTACCTTCACTTATCCTGAGTTGGGAAATACTGGCGTAAACCCTGAAGATGATGAATCTGCACGGCCTCAGGTACGAGGGGCGATCGCTCGCAATATTTGCCCACGTCCTAGCAATTGGCGATCGACCCAATCCCTGCCGGACTACCTTAAGGAGCACAACATTCCAGGCATTTATGGCATTGATACCCGCGCTCTGACTCGCAAGCTCCGTTCCGTTGGGGCCATGAATGGAGCCATCTCAACCGAGATTCTGGACCCCACTGAGCTATTGGAGCAAGTACAAAACGCACCTAGCATGGCTGGACTCAACTTGGTGCGCGAAGTCACTACCTCCGCTATTTACGAATGGTCTGACCCCACGGCTTCAGTGTGGGAGTTTAGCCCCGGCGCTCAGAATGACGAGAGTAGCTCGACTCTATTGACCGTAGTTGCACTCGACTTCGGCATTAAGCGCAACATTTTGCGTCGTCTAGCGAGTTATGGTTGCCGTGTGGTTGTGGTTCCGGCGGATACTCCTCCAGACGAAATCATGAAATACAATCCAGACGGGATTTTCCTCTCGAATGGACCGGGCGATCCAGCGGCAGTGACCGAAGGAATTGCCACAACCAAGGCACTCTTAACGAGTCAAAAACCTATTTTTGGCATTTGCATGGGTCACCAAATCTTGGGGTTGTCGTTAGGGGCAGAAACTTTCAAGCTCAAGTTTGGCCATCGCGGGTTGAATCAGCCTGCGGGGTTAAAGCAGCGAATCGAGATCACCAGTCAAAATCATGGCTTTGCGATCGATCCCGCCTCCCTGCCAGATGCTGATGTGGAAATTACTCACCTAAACCTCAACGATCGCACAGTTGCAGGTCTACGTCACAAATCCTTACCGCTGTTCTCAGTGCAGTACCATCCCGAAGCCAGCCCTGGCCCTCATGACGCAGACTACCTGTTTGAGCAGTTTGTTCAGTCCATGCAAGCTGCTAAGGCTAATGGCGATCGCTCTACAGCCGTAGCAACTCCTTAGAGAGCTTAAAGTCACAAAATTGAGGTTACAAGCATGGGGCTAAGAATTATACTGGCATGAGTTGTCCTTAAAACTGGCTAAAGTGTATACTGGAGCCTCAAATTGTGGACATTTTTTGTGTAGGAGGGATTTATTCCTGAGCCACTCACCCTGACTGTTAGCCTTAGAGGCACACGCGAAGTCAGAGATAATTGCCAACTTTTCCGTTTGACGGGCTTATTAGATGCCTTTTCTGAGCCTACCTTTCGTAAGGTGCTCACGAAGTGCGTTGAGGAAGGCCCAAAGCATATCATTTTGGATCTTTCCCAGATTGATTTTGTCGATAGTTCTGGACTGGGCGCTTTGGTGCAGATAGCCAAAAAGGCACAATCCACCGAAGGTACCTTGCAGATTGTCACCAATCCTAGGGTGACCCAAACTGTGAAGCTAGTTCGTCTAGAACAGTTTTTGGCTCTGCAACCTTCAGTTGATGTCGCCTTAGAGAACGTCAAGTCAGCTTGACTCATGCAGAAAGTTATGCCACCAAGCTATCCAGACTTAACTGGATAGCTTGTCATTCTGAGAACTTGTCATTCTGAAAAATTGACAGTGCTACAGCGGATCAACAGACTCACTGATGAGACTTATGATGGGAGATAACGCTTCCGTAGAATCTAACTGACAAGGTAGAAGCTGTCTGTGAAAGCAGAAAAAGATTGCTTAGAAATTTTGGATGCTCAGGCAGCTCAAGACATGGCTAGCCCAGTTAACCTTCTGCCCGTTATTGCACTGTCAGCCGCACAAATGAAAAGCATTTCTCCTGGGGCGTTGGCCTATTTAGGAGATGCAGTTTACGAACTGTATATTCGCGCTCTGTATCTTGTCCCTCCGCAGCGCTTACAAAGCTATCATCATCGAGTCGTGGCACAGGTCAGAGCAGAAAGCCAGGCTCAACATCTGCGATCGCTAGAGGCTTTGCTGACCAGCGAAGAGTTAGAAATCCTGCGGCGAGGACGTAACGCTGCTTCTGGACGACCTAAGCGAGTTGATCCAGGAATTTATCAGCAAGCAACCAGTTTAGAAGCGTTAATGGGCTATTTGTATCTCACTAATCCTCAACGCTTGGCTTACTTGCTGGCTCAATTGAAACTAGACCCAACGCTAGAGGAGTAGCTCCCCAGCGGTCAAGATAATGAGCCCAGACCTAGGGGAACTTTAAAGTAAAGCTCCGGAATATAAATTTTCAAATTATTGAGAGAATAATATGGCTGCTAAGAAGAATTACTCTAAAGACCGAGGTAGAGCCGAGGAGGGCAAAGGTTCCCAGTCTCAAGGCCCCTCAAGAGACAAGCCAGGAGAGAGGAGCCGCCGACCGACCCCTAAGGATGCCTCCCGCAGCCAGAGTCCCCGTTTGCGTGCAAAACCAGCTAGCGATCGCCCTGTCGGGAAAGACTCCGATCGCAGAGGCCCGGATAAATCAGAACCCAGAGCAAGACCCTCCGTAGGTGGAGACTTTAAACCGCCTCGGCAACGTTCAGATCAGCCTAACCGCAACTTTGAAAGCCGCGATCGCGGTGAAAGACCCCAACGGAGTGAGAGACCCGATCGTAATTTTGCAAGTGGTGAGCGGAAGGAAAGACCCGATCGCAACTTTGGAGATCGCAATCGAGGCACAGAGGGTCGCGATCGGAATTTTGCAAGCGGTGAGCGGAAGGAAAGGCCCGATCGGAATGAGAGCCGCGATCGCAATGAGAGCCGTGGTGGACGTAGCTTTGAGAGCCGCGATCGCAGCGAAGGACGTGAGCGCAACTTTGAGAGCCGCGATCGCAGCTTTGAAGGGCGTGAGCGCAACTTTGGAGGACGCGATCGCAGCTTTGAAGGGCGCGAGCGGGGCACTAGCGAGACCTCGACCAGACCTGATACTGAGTCGGAAGAGAACGACTTGATCTATGGTCGGCACCCAGTGTTGGCAGCACTTGAAAACCAACGCCCACTCAATCGGATTTGGATTACTCCCCGATTGCGCTACGACCCCCGTTTTCATACAGTCCTACTGCAAGCCAAAGCCAATGGCACCGTTATTGATGAAGTAGAGCCACAACGCCTCAGCTACCTAGTTCCGGGGGCAAATCATCAAGGTGTAGTTGCCCAGGTAGCACCTTATGAGTATGTAGAATTAGGAGATTTGATCGACCGAGCCAAAGCTGCAACGACTCAACCATTGTTGGTTGTAGCCGATGGCATTACAGACCCGCACAATTTGGGAGCCATTATTCGGACGGCAGAAGCCTTAGGAGCCCAAGGCTTAGTGATCCCGCAACGCCGAGCTTCGGGAATCACATCAACGGTGAAGAAAGTAGCAGCAGGCGCTTTAGAAACATTTCCAGTTTCTAGGGTAGTGAATCTTGCCCGTGCTCTAGAAGAACTTAAAACTGCGGAATTCTGGATTTATGGCACTGCTGCTGAAGCTAGCCAACCTATCCCAGCCGTGAAGTTTTCTGGCCCGATCGTGTTGGTCATCGGTTCAGAAGGGGAAGGTTTAAGTTTGGCGGTGCAGCGGTGTTGTGATGTTTTAGTCTCAATTCCCCTAGCTGGAAAGACTCCCAGCCTCAATGCTTCTGTGGCCGCAGGCATGGTGCTCTATGAAATTTACCGACAGCGGCATGGAAATTCCTTCGATTTCGCGAATTTGCCTAGTAAAGAAGGAATTGAAAAAAGAAATGCCACAGAGTATAACAAAGTGTGAATAATAACGATGGTAGAAGCCCGCGTAGCACTCCGTAAAACGTTGGTAATCGGCAAAGAAAAAGAATCATGAAAGAAGTTTTGATCAGTCTTCTCGAGACTCTTGGGCTCGCTTTTTGGGTTGAGATAGTAACCGACAGACCTCGGTGTACTTACTATTTTGGGCCATTCCTCAGCTCTCAAGAGGCTCAAGCTGCCAAATCTGGTTACGTTGAAGATTTGGAGCAAGAAGGTGCTCAAGGAATTCGAGTTACGGTAAAGCGCTGCAAGCCCCCTGCCGACCTGACAATCTC
The DNA here is from genome assembly GCA_019358975.1 of Trichocoleus desertorum ATA4-8-CV12. Lineage (NCBI taxonomy): Bacteria > Bacillati > Cyanobacteriota > Cyanophyceae > Leptolyngbyales > Trichocoleusaceae > Trichocoleus > Trichocoleus desertorum. The sequence continues at coordinate 15,230 of JAHHIL010000022.1, read as the reverse complement.
GGATGACTTGGAGGTAAAACTCCCTCTGGGAAAGTCTCGGATTCTTAGCGGTCAATTTTAGTAGTGTGAGTCGTCACGCTCAAGATTGTCTTTAAACCTGTGGCTACCCTTGAGGTTAGCTAAGAAGAAAACCTAAGTTGTCACCACTTCTGGATGGAGAGCCAACCACCGATCAATATCTTTCAGGACTTGATCGGGGATTTCCCACGGAAAGAGGTGAGCCGTATTCGGGTAGCAATGCCATTGGCTGTGCTGGAGGTGCTGAGCCGTTTCCCAACTCGATTGGGCTGTAATGTGGCGGTCTTCGGCACCCGCTAGCACTAAGCTGGGGCAAGTAATTTGCGAGAGATCTGCCAAGCGGTTATAGTCTTTTCTCAAAGCGGTTGTCAGAGCTTGGGTAGCTTCTCGTGAAGTTTTTAGGTAAGCCACGAGAGCTTCATCCGCTAGATATTGGTAAGCGATCGCGGTGTGCTGCTGAATTAGGTAGCGGTAGAGCGATCGCTTGCCAAACGCCTCAATATTCCACTGCCAACCAGGGGAAAGGCGATTGACGATTGAGGCCAGCCCTGTATAAAAGTTATCCTGCCAAGTAATCGGTGGGTGGTTGCCACGTGGCCGAGCCGCAGTTGCGACCAAGACTAAGCCACTGACTCGTTCGGGAAATTTTAGGGCCAGTTCCATCGCCAAAATTCCGCCCAGCGACCAGCCTAAAACTAAGCAACGCGAAATTTGATAGCGATCGAGCACTGCTTCTAGATCCAGCAGATGATCTTCCATCTCAAAGGCTTGCTGGGCAGGGCTGTTGCCATAACCGCGTAAATCAGGCGCGATCGTCTGGAAACGCTGCGATAAATGATTGGTAAAGACCGATAAACTACTGCCCGATCCCGGATGTCCATGCAGACAAAGAATCGGAAACCCTTCCCCCTGTCTCTGAACATGTAGACGTACAGCTTGAGTAGCGCGATCGCAACTTGAATTTTGGGATTGCATCTTAAACCCTTAACTTCTCAACTTTCATAGTGACTGACCAGAACTTTATTCGGTTAAACAGATAAGGTGTATTTGCAGAAACGTATACTAAAGTTTTGGACTTTGAGTCAGGAAGAGGTCGCTGCATGGCATCCATCCGCGAGTTGCATCAACAGCTTGTCAGCAAAGAGCGCTCGGCTGTGGAAATTACTCAAGACGCTCTAGAGCGCATTCAAGCCCTGGAGCCGAAATTGCATAGCTTTCTGTGCGTCACGGCAGACCGGGCGCTAGAGCAAGCAAGGCAAGTCGATGCCAAAATTGCGGCAGGGGAGGAAATCGGCCTGTTAGCAGGTATCCCTGTAGGAATTAAGGACAATCTTTGTACCCAAGGCATTCCCACAACCTGCGGTTCTCGCATTTTAGAAAACTTTGTGCCCCCCTACGAGTCAACGGTGACCCAGAAGCTAGCTGCCGCTGGAGCCGTAATGGTGGGTAAAACCAATCTTGATGAGTTTGCGATGGGTAGCTCCACCGAGAATTCTGCTTATCAAGTCACCGCAAATCCTTGGGATCTAGAACGGGTACCTGGTGGCTCGTCTGGTGGCTCGGCGGCAGCAGTGGCGGCTAAAGAGTGCGTAGTCGCTTTGGGATCAGATACAGGAGGATCAATTCGGCAACCCGCGTCCTTCTGCGGTGTAGTGGGCCTGAAGCCAACTTATGGCTTAGTTTCGCGCTATGGTTTGGTGGCCTATGCCTCTTCTCTCGATCAAATTGGGCCATTTGGTCGAACGGTAGAAGATGCGGCAGTTTTGTTGCAGGCGATCGCGGGCTACGATGCCAAAGACTCAACCAGCCTTAACGTAGAAATCCCAGACTACTCAAAATTCCTCAAGCCTGATCTCAAACCCAGAGGTCGGCGCAAAATTGGGGTGATTCAAGAAACCTTTGGTGAAGGGCTTGATCCGGTCGTAGAAGCAGCAGTCACCAAAGCGATTCAACAGCTTCAAGATTTGGGTGCGGAAATTCAAGTAATTTCTTGTCCTAGTTTCCGCTACGGTTTGCCCACTTACTACGTCATTGCGCCCTCCGAAGCGTCCGCTAACTTGGCTCGCTACGATGGCGTGAAGTATGGATTCCGCTCGGAAGATCCCGACAACATTCTGGCAATGTATACCCAAACCCGCGCTCAAGGATTTGGGGCTGAGGTGAAACGCCGAATTATGATTGGCACCTACGCTTTGTCTGCCGGATACTACGACGCTTATTACCTGAAGGCGCAAAAAGTTCGAACTTTGATTAAGCAAGACTTTGAGCGAGCCTTTGAACAAGTGGATCTGTTGGTCTGTCCCACTGCCCCTTCAACGGCATTCAAGGCGGGCGAGAAAACGGCTGATCCCTTAAGCATGTATCTGTCGGACTTGATGACCATTCCGGTGAACTTAGCTGGCTTACCAGGCTTAAGCGTTCCCTGCGGCTTTGATGAGAACGGTATGCCGATTGGCTTGCAAATGATTAGTAATGTGCTCCGGGAAGATATCTTGTTCCAGGTTGCCTACGCTTATGAGCAATCCACGCCTTGGCATGAGCAAACGCCCCAGCTTGGTTAATGCGATCGCAGTTAAACTGACTCCCCAAACCCCTCTCTCCTATGAGGCAGGGGACTTTAGATCTAGCTCCCCCTCCCTAGTAGGGAAGGGGCAGGGGGTTAAGTTCCAAGCTTCCTGAACTCTGTTTTCTCTCTAAAGATTTATTAGAGAACCGCGAGAGTCTAGTTATTATGCCTTCAGTCTTCCTGCAGGGATGACAGAACCTCTAGACTCTTAGGAAGGATGTAATGAACCTACGCTCATTTTGGCAGCTCTCCTCCCTCACGTTCGCTTTGGTGGGTGCGAGTCATTTGCTGGCTCCTACTGCCCAAGCTCATCACGACCCTGTCCACTCTGCCCAGGAAACAGTCACTCAAACTGTATCTTCTGCTCAGGAAACAGTTACCCAGACTGTATCCAGCCCTGACACAACGCTACCTCTGGCTTTAGGCAGTACCCTATTGTTGGGAACCGCCGCCGCAGGATCTTATTTTGTGTTCAAGCGGCGCTCCATTTAGCTAGAGTGGCGCAGTGAATCGTGCTAGCTGGTAACTTCAGCCAGGGTTACGGCTAGCGCTAGGATTGCTTCCGACCTGAAAAACTATGCCTACTCTCGTCCTGCTGTTCAAACTATTGTTGAAGCTACTATTGGTCTTGGGAGGAGGGTTGGCGATCGCCTACTTAGCGGCCTGCATCTTCCTGCTATTTCGGCAAAGTCGTTTTATCTTCTTTCCTGCTCCCGTCAGTGACATCACACCTGCCTCTGTAAAACTCACGTATCAGGATGTCTGGATACCGATCGCGACTCCTAAGGGCAAAGTCGAGCAGTTGCATGGCTGGTGGATGCCAGCGGCAGGTCTAGAGCAGGGCGTAATTTTTTACTTGCATGGCAATGGTGCGAATGTAGGAGCTACGGTTTCTCAATCTCAACGCTTTCATCAATTAGGGCTATCTGTTTTTGTCTTTGACTACCGAGGGTATGGCCGTAGTCAAGGCAGTTTTCCCAGCGAAGCGCAGGTTTATGAGGATACGCAGGCTGCGTGGAACTACTTAACTCAAGAACGACAAATTCCACCTAAACAGATTTTTCTCTATGGGCATTCCTTAGGGGGGGCGATCGCGATCGACTTAGCGGTGAAGCAGCCTGAAGTGGCTGGGCTGATCGTGGAGAGCACTTTTACCTCAATGAGACGGATGGTAGATGTCCGAGGTGGATTTGGTCTATTTCCAACTGATTTGTTACTGCTGCAGAAGTTTAATTCTTTAGAGAAAGTGCGATCGCTGCAAATGCCCGTGTTGTTTATCCACGGCACTTTGGACTTGACAGTCCCCGCAGAAATGAGCCGCACTTTATTCCAAGCAGCCCCAGAACCCAAACAACTTTTATGGGTAGAGGACGCAGGACACAATGATGTCGCCGCCATTGGTGAGGGCCGCTATCTGCAAGCGATTCAACAATTTACTGAGCAGGTACGAACCAGGCAGGAACAGGTTACGGTTTCTCAGTAGTCTCCTTTTCTAGTATCAAACTGGGAAAAATATAAGAGAAGCGATCGCCTTATTTGGGTCTGACTGAGGGTTGTTCCAGTATTTGCGGAGAACCACATCCCGTCAATCTGTAGCGGTCAAGGTATCATGCTGAGCAGCATTAGCCTTGATTTCTCCCAGTTAAAAGCCAAAAAAGGTTCGGATAAAGTCGGATAAGCCGTAAATTTGCGGATAAGGTTATTGAGGGGTACGTCAAAGCTGAGGACGCGAGTTAGCGTGCCATAACCGTTTATCTACGCAAATACAGTTTGAGTTGCAGGTTAATGACGGCTGAGGAAGCATTAGCGATTGTTGGGCAGATTTTAGAGCAAGGCTACTTAAATAAGGTGCAGGAGACTGTCTTTAAGCGAGCTTGGCAAGGATGGTCGTATGCAGAGATTGCTAAAGAATCTGGTTATGACCAAGGCTACATCAAAGACACAGGCGCTAAGTTGTGGCAGCTCCTCTCGGATGCTTTAGGCGAGAGAGTCACAAAATTCAACGTCCAAGCAGTGGTGAAGCGATCGCAGGTCAATCGTCAAGAACTTGCAGCCAACGACCCAAAAGATACCAGCACCTCGGTTCATGTTCCTAGCCCCTCCCTGCCGGCTCAAGATTGGGGAGAAGCGATCGATGTGTCGATTTTTTATGGCCGCTCCGGTGAACTCGGCACTTTGAAACAGTGGGTCCAGCAAGACCGTTGCCGTCTCATCACCCTTTTAGGGATGGGAGGAATGGGTAAAACGGCTTTGTCTGTGAAGCTGGGGGAGCAGTTACAGGGCGAATTTGATTATCTAATTTGGCGATCGCTGCGGGATGCCCCTCCACTGACAGAGTTACTCACGACCTTAATTAAGTTTTTGTCTGCTCAGCAAGACACCAAGCTACCAGAGAGCCTGGGTGGTCAACTCTCTCGCCTGCTAGAGCTGTTGCGTGCTTCGCGTTGTCTGCTCATTCTGGATAACTTCGAGGCGGTTCTCCAAGGAGGCAAGCGGACAGGAGCTTACCGCAGCGGTTATGAAAGCTATGGCGAATTGTTGAAGCGGGTCGGCGAGATCTCCCACCAAAGTTGTTTGGTGATTACGAGCCGCGAGAAACCCCAAGAAATAGGAGCGCTAGAAGGAGATTTGTTGCTAGTCCGAACGCTAGCAGTGTCTGGCTTGGAAGCGATCGCAGGTCAAGAAATTCTGCTAGCGAAAGGATTAGCAGGTTCAAACACCGAGCAAAATCATTTGATTGAACATTATCGGGGCAATCCCTTGGCGCTCAAGATTGCTGCCACTTCCATCCAAGATTTATTTGCTGGTGACATTGCGACGTTTCTCGACCAGGGTACAGGAGCCTTCAATGGCATTGCTACCTTACTGAGCCAACAATTTCAGCGTTTGTCAGACATAGAAATCCAGGTAATGTACTGGCTGGCTATCAACCGGGAACCTGTCTCACCCGCTGAAATTTCAGCTGATATGGTGCCGGAAATCTCGAAGCTCAGATTACTGGAGACGTTGGAGTCGTTGAAATGGCGCTGTCTAATTGACACAGCCAGACCCAATGTTGGCGAGAATGGCCCAGTGGGGTTTACGCAACAGCCAGTGGTGATGGAGTATGTCACCGAAAAACTGATTGAGCAAGTCTGTGAGGAGATCGTTACAGTCTCTCCTCGGTTGCTGCTAAGCCACGTGTTGATGAAAGCCCAAGCCAAAGAGTACATCCGCGAAAGCCAGATGCGGGTGATCTTAAAGGCTGTGATGGAGCGATCGCTAACCGCCTTAGGATCGCCACAACAGCTCGAACAAAAACTCAATCAGCTTTTGACTAACCTACAACATCAGTCACCTGGTTTTGTCGGATACGGCGGGGGTAACCTCCTCAACTTGTTTCGCCAGTTAGAAACAAACTTGGCGGGTTATGATTTTTCCAAATTAAAGATCCGCCAAGCCTATCTGCAAGATGTCAATTTACATCAGGTGAATTTTGCCCAAGCAGAGTTCATCGATTGTGCTTTCGCTGCGACCTTTGGCGGCATTACTTCTGTGAACTTGGACTCACAGGGTCAACTCCTAGCGACTAGCGATACCAATGGCGACATTCACATCTGGAGAGCGGTAGATGGTAAACAACTTACCGCTTGCAAGGGTCATAACAGTTGGGTTTGGGCCGTTGCTTTTAACCAGGACAGCCGAGTTTTAGCCAGTTGTGGGCAAGATCATACAGTGCGGCTGTGGGATGTAGAGACAGGGCAATGCCTCAAAACCTTGCACGGACATCACAGCATTGTCACAGCGATCGCCTTTGCTGCCAATTCAGAATATGCAGAGGGGGGAGCAGCTCAAATCCTGATTAGTAGTAGCGCCGATCAAACCATTCGGATTTGGGATATTCAGAGCGGAGATTGTCTGCGAGTTTTAGAAGGACATGCGGCCTGTGTGTGGGCGGTGAGTGTGGATGCCAGCGGCCAAACGCTAGCTAGTGCAGGCGAAGATCAAACTATCAAGCTGTGGGCGATCGCGACAGGAGAATGTTTCCAAAGCTTTCCAGCCCATAGTCATTGGGTCAAAGCTGTAGCACTCAGCCCAGATGGGCAAACTGTAGTCAGCGGCAGTTTTGACAATACCGTGAAGCTGTGGAATGCCAGTACGGGAGAATGTCTAAGAACTCTCCAGGGACATATCGGCACTGTAGCGGCTGTAGCGTTTAGCCCCAACGGCGAAATGGTTGCTAGTGGTAGCTATGACCAAACCGTCAAGCTGTGGAGCGTACCCACAGGAGAATGCCTGACCACCTTACAAAAACATACCAATCGGGTTTGGTCTGTCGCTTTTCACCCAGAGGGACATCTACTCGCGAGTGGGGGAGATGACCATACTGCGAGAATTTGGGATATCTCTACAGGTCAATGTGCCAAAACCATTCAGGGTCACAGTAATTCGATCTATGCGATCGCTCTGAGTCCAGATCAGCAATGGCTAGCTAGCGGCCATGAAGACCAAACCCTGAGGCTGTGGAATCTCAACGCCGCAGAATTTGGAGAACCTCCAGCCTTGGCTGTTTCTGCCAGCAGTTTAGCCAACCCACCCACAAAAATCTTTCGGGGACATACCAATCGGATCTTTGGGGTCGCCTTCACACCGGATGGAAAAACCCTGGTTACAGGCAGCTTAGACCGCACGCTCAAACTATGGAATGTGCAAACTGGAGAATGCCTGAAAACCCTGCAAGGTCATACCAGTTGGGTCTGGGCAACTGCCTTAAGCCCAGATGGGAAATTAGTCGCTAGTGGTAGCTACGACCACTTGGTAAAGCTGTGGGATCTCAGCAGTGGAGAATGTCTCAAGACATTGGTAGGTCATTCCAGCTCGGTGCTGTCTGTCGCTTTTAGCCCCGATGCTCGCTGGCTGGCAAGTGGTGGCTACGAGCAAATGATTCAACTGTGGGATGTTGCCACAGGTCAATGCCTCAGAAGCCTCCAAGCCCATGCCAACCGAGTTTGGTCTGTGGCTTTTAGCTCGGATGGACAACTGCTAGCAACGGGGGGAGATGACTTTACCATCAAGCTATGGAATGTTGCTACCGGAGAATGTGAGAAAACTTTGTCAGGTCATACCAGTCCGGTTCTGGCAATTCTCTTTCATCCGGGTAGCAACTCTCTGATTACGGGCAGCGCTGACAGAACCATTAAGATCTGGAGTTTAAGCAGCGATGAGTGCCTAAACACTTTGTCAGGTCACCAAAACTGGGTATGGTCATTGGTGTTTGATGCCAAGCGCCAAGTGCTATGGAGCGGTAGCCAAGATGAAACTATAAAATGTTGGCAACTCGAAACAGGGATATGTGCTCATACGCTGCAACCACCTCGACCTTACGAAGGAATGAATATTACAGAGGTGATGGGTTTAACGGAGGCTCAAAAAACTACACTCATGGCATTGGGTGCAGTGACGCAGCCATTGAGCCAGTAGGAACCCGCCTTATGTGGTCAAAGACTTCGTTAAACCGCGAGGGCGATCGACATCTAGGCCACGATACACCGTGATGTAATAGGCCAAGAGTTGCAAGGGAATTACCGTCAAGATTGGCGACATTAACTCATCTACGTCGGGCATCGGCAGCAAGCAGTCAAACAAAGCGGCGGCGGGGTTTTCAGGAGTGGTTATGCCAATTAACTTAGATCCACGAGATTTCACCTTTTGTAGATTTGCCAAGGTTTGGTCATACACTTGCCCTGGCATGGCGATCGCCACTACAGCTACGTTTTCATCCAAAATCGCGATCGGCCCATGTAGAAATTCTCCTGCCGCATAACCTTCGGCATGGATGTAGCTGGTTTCTTTTAGCTTTAAGGCTCCTTCCAGGGCAATCGGGTAGTTAATGCCTCGGCCCAAAAAGATAAAATTTTGAGTATCCACTAAATCTTTGGCCAATTGGGCGATCGCATCGGCGGATTCTAGAATCTGGGCAATCTTTCCAGGCAATCGTTCTAGCTCTCTCAGGAGTTGGTGAATGCGATCGCTGGATAGGGTTTGCCGTCGAGCGGCCAAATCTAGCGCCAAGGCATAAAACACCATTAACTGAGCCACAAAACTCTTGGTTGCGGCCACTCCCACTTCCCGCCCGGAAGGTGCCTGTAGGATATAGTCCACCCGTTGGTGTAAGGTGCTGGCGGGTTGATTCGTCAAACCTAGCAAGTGAGGACGGTAGGCTGGAGCAAGCTGCGATCGCTGAAACCGTCGTTGTTGCTCAAATTCCAGGGCTTTAAGCGTATCTGCCGTTTCACCCGATTGCGTCACCGCGATCGTCAGGGTCTTGGCAGTGAGGGGAAACGGAGTCTCTCGAAACTCCGAAGCATAACGAACTCTACTAGGAATACCTGCCAACTGTTCCAACCAATATTGCCCAACCAAACTGGCATGGAGACTGGTGCCGCAAGCAAGGAGGTGGATCTCCGCTAAATTGTCATAAAGGGAGGCTGACAATCCCAACTGCATCGGAGATGTGGAAGCGTAACCTGAAGTGTGATTTTGGGGCCAGTCCAAATCGAGATACTGCGTTAGGCAAGCCTGAACGACATCAGGTTGCTCGTAGATCTCTTGCAGCATAAAATGCCGAAATTCTGGGCGATCGTCAAGCATGGAGGATAGCGGGTGAAGCGGAATAGCAATACCATATCAATCGCAACCCAAACCAGCCTGAAAAACATGGGGCAGAAGACCGAATTCCTCTCTGAAAACTTTTCTGCCCCTTAGCAGATGAGATGGACAGAGAATTCAGCTTATTGATAAACCGTAACGGTAGGTAAGTTGATTTGAACCGTGGGAGCCACAGGTGCCTGGGTACGGCTATTGGTTGGCTCGCCAACCGTTGGCACGACGACAAAACCACCTTTACTAGGAGCGTTGTTAGAGCTGTTAAGAGGCGGCAGACTGGGTACAGGTGTGACCTTAATGCCACCATTCGGGAGAGGACGGCTAGAGTTAGTCACAGGGGGAATGCTGGGCGTAGGTGTGACAGTCGGCAGTTTGACGCTAGAGGTGCTAGGTCTCGTTTGAATTTCTGGTAGTGGAACCAAAATTGGAACGGATGCGGGAGAAGTGGATACTTGAGGTGTCACCCGACCAGGTTGACGAGTTGGCTGCCCTATGGGCCGACTGATAGGCTGACCTATGGGCTGACCTGCGGGCTGAACCGTAGATTGAGGAGGGACTGGCACGGGGATGATGATTGCAGTTGTTGGGGTTTTAGGAATCACGCCAGCGGGTTGAGTGGGGCGAACGGTTCCAATAGGCTGAGTGGGGCGAACGGTTCCAATAGGCTGAGTGGGGCGAACGGTCGGCAGGGGAGCAGGTGCAGTGGCAGGGCGAGTCGAGCCAGTTGGGGGGAAGGTCACAGGTTTGGTAGAGCCAACCGCAGGAATCGTAGTAGGCGAAGTTGAACCCGTGGCAATGTTGTTGGGTAGTAGTGTCTCTGGAGCCAAATCATTGGTGAGGTAAACATGACCAAGCGGGCGATCGTTGTAAACCCGCTTGCTCAACCGCCAACCTGGATCGAGAAAAATCTTAGCAAAGCCTGAGTCTAAGCCACGGGTTCTACCAATCTCTAACATCGGTAAGTTTTGGCCCCGGTTGGGTTGCCCGATCAGAACCAACTCATTGTTGCGTTTGACCACTCGCACACTATACTTCAACCCTAAGTCTTGCCCTGCCATCCGCAGAGAGTAGCCGTTACTGTCGGTGCTGCGCCCACAAATCCCTGAGAAGTCAAAGCCAAGGAGCAGTGGTTCTACGGGAGTAGGGCTGTTTGCGGCTGTGCTACCTTCTTGCCAACAGGCACGCTTATTGGAGACCTGTTCCAAAATGAGGAGCTGGTGAGCTTGTTGACCATAGGGAGCCGCTACAGCAATAAATTTGCCTTGGTCTACCTCTTGTTGACTAAACGTGGCAGCCGCGATCGCCGGATCGACAGAACTGAGCGCACTCAACGCTAGCGTAGCTGAAACAGCCAATTGAAGCCGCAGGGAATTCAACATAGTTTGTGTGAGAAGCTTGTGTGTGAGGTACTAGTAGTGATTGCACCAGGCTCAATAAAGTTGCTGGCTGTATATTAATTTTTTAACTGCCTAAGGGGGTTGCCGTCCGGTTATTTTAAGCCTAAGTTTTCACTTAGAGTGCCCCAAATCAATATAGATATACAGCGATCACAAACGGTTTATGACCAAGGGGTGTGGGGGGGTGCGTCCCCACGCAGGGATTCACCCCCCCACCCGTTCAAAAATCAAAAAGGATTGCTATACAGACCAAGCGATCGCCCAAAGTTAACTCACATCCCTGGGATGACGCAAGTAAAATAGTACTACTGCACTATTAAAAAACTGAGTTAAACAGCATCGCTAACTTGAATGATCCCTTGTAACTCAATCCCTACTAGATATTGAGATTTATAGGGCTAATTTAGTGGTACGAACACTAGATATGCGGTAATCTAATCTCCATCCCTCTGTGGTTGAGACGCCCATGTCTTTCGTTGGCCTACATATTCATAGTGACTACAGCTTGCTCGACGGAGCCAGTCAGTTGCCCGCCCTCATCGATCGCGCCTTGGAACTCGGTATGCCCGCGATCGCATTGACGGATCATGGAGTCATGTATGGGGCGATCGAACTGATTAAAGTGTGTCGTGGCAAAGATATCAAGCCGATCATTGGCAACGAAATGTACGTGATCAACGGTGACATTGAGAAGCAAGAGCGCCGTCCTCGCTATCACCAAGTCGTGCTGGCCAAAAACACTCAGGGCTATAAAAATCTCGTAAAACTTACTACGATCTCTCACCTCAAAGGCGTACAAGGGAAGGGTATTTTTTCGCGCCCTTGCATTAGCAAAGACTTACTAGAGCAATATCACGAGGGATTGATTGTTACGAGTGCTTGCTTAGGGGGAGAAGTGCCGCAAGCCATTATGCAAGGCAAACCCGAAGTCGCACGTCGAGTAGCCCAGTGGTATAAAGATCTGTTTGGCGAGGATTACTATCTCGAAATTCAAGATCATGGTTCTACTGAAGATCGCATCGTCAATGTTGAAATTATTAAAATTGCTCGTGAGTTAGACATCAGAATTGTTGCTACCAACGATTCTCATTTTATTTCTTGCTTTGATGTCGAAGCCCATGATGCACTGCTATGTATTCAAACTGGCAAGCTCATTGCTGAAGATAAACGGCTGCGCTATAGCGGGACTGAGTATCTAAAATCAGCCGATGAAATGCGGCAACTCTTTCAAGATCATTTACCGGATGAAGTGATTGAAGAGGCGATCGCGACCACTCTAGAAGTGGCTGAGAAAGTAGAACCTTACGACATTTTAGGAAAAGATCCCCTACCAAATTACCCAGTTCCTGAAGGCCACACTCCTGATACTTATTTAGAGCACGTAACCTGGGAAGGTTTATTGCAGCGATTAGGCTGTGAGTCTCAGCAAGAGATACCTTCTACCTATCGCGAACGGTTAGAGTATGAGCTAGAAATGCTCCAGCAAATGGGATTCCCTAATTACTTCCTAGTGGTTTGGGACTACATTAAGTACGCCAGGGATAGTGGGATTCCAGTAGGGCCAGGGCGTGGTTCCGCAGCAGGTTCTTTAGTCGCTTACGCCCTAAAAATTACCAATATTGATCCGGTACATCACGGCTTACTATTTGAGCGATTTTTGAATCCAGAACGGAAGTCAATGCCTGATATTGATACCGATTTCTGCATTGAAAAGCGTGATCAAATGCTGGAATATGTCACCCGCAAATATGGTGAAGACCGGGTGGCCCAAATTATTACTTTTAACCGCATGACCTCAAAAGCGGTGCTCAAGGATGTAGCTAGGGTGTTAGATATCCCCTACGGTGAATCCGATCGCATGGCGAAACTCATTCCGGTGGCAAGGGGTAAGCCTGCCAAACTTAAGGTCATGATTTCGGATGGCACCCCCGCCCCAGAATTCAAAGAAAAATACGATGGCAACCAAACAATTCCCAACACTTCCGTCACCTATCGCCGCTGGATTGACATGGCAATCCGAATTGAGGGCACGAACAAAACCTTTGGCGTGCATGCCGCCGGAGTAGTGATCTCGGCTCAACCTCTCGATGAAATTGTGCCATTACAACGCAACAATGATGGCTCTGTAATTACTCAATATTTCATGGAAGATATTGAGAATATTGGCCTCCTAAAAATGGACTTCCTGGGTCTTAGAAACCTGACGATGATCCAGAAAACGGTTGACTTAATTGAGCAAACCCACGGCCAAAAAGTCGATCCAGACCAACTTCCGATGGATGACTCCAAAGCTTTTTCCTTATTAGCTAAAGGGGAACTAGAAGGTATTTTCCAGTTAGAGTCTTCTGGCATGCGTCAGGTAGTACGTGATCTAAAACCTTCTAACTTAGAAGATATTTCATCAATTCTGGCGCTCTACCGTCCAGGCCCTTTAGATGCAGGTTTAATTCCTAAGTTTATTAACCGTAAGCATGGCCGAGAACAAATTGATTATGCTCATGAAATTTTAGAGCCAATCCTCAAAGAAACTTACGGCATCATGGTCTATCAAGAGCAGATCATGAAGATCGCTCAAGATATGGGTGGCTACTCTTTGGGGCAAGCCGATTTGCTACGTCGGGCGATGGGTAAAAAGAAGATGTCTGAGATGCAAAAGCATCAGGCAATCTTTGTAAATGGCTCAACGAAGAATGGCGTAAAGTCCAAAATTGCCGAAGAACTCTTCAATCAAATGGTACTTTTCGCAGAGTACTGTTTTAATAAATCCCATTCCACAGCTTATGGATATGTCACTTATCAAACCGCTTATTTAAAGGCTAATTATCCAGTCGAATACATGGCAGCTTTATTAACCGCTAATAGTGGCGATCAGGATAAAGTTCAAAAATATCTTAGTACTTGCTTGAGTATGGGGATTGAAGTAGAGCCACCGGATATCAACCGATCGCTCGTAGATTTCACCCCGCTCAAAACCAGTATTTTATTTGGTCTGTCAGCGGTGCGTAACGTAGGTCAGGGTGCGATCGAGTGTCTTTTGGCGGCTCGTGACGAAGGAGGCCCATTTAAATCACTGGCGGATCTATGCGATCGCGTGGATTCTCGCTCTGTAAACCGACGAGCCTTAGAAGCCTTAATTCAGTGCGGGGCAATGGACGCTTTTGACCCCAACTCCAACCGTAACCAGCTGATTCAAGACCTAGGGCTCGTGATTGATTGGGCCCAAGCCCGCGCCAAAGATCGGGCGATCGGTCAAGGGAACTTGTTCGATTTGTTTGGAGGAGCCACGGCTGAAAGCAACGATACAATAGCTACAACTAATTTTGAATCTGCTCCCAAAGCACCTCCCGTAGAAGATTTTCCGAAGCAGGAAAAGCTACGGCTAGAGAAAGAATTGCTCGGTTTCTACATCTCCGACCATCCGCTAAAGTCGCTACAACAATCAGCCAAGATCCTGGCCCCGATCAATATTTGTGACTTGGGTGAACAGCGCGATGATGTAACTATTAGCGCCATCGTCATGCTGACCAATGTCAAGCCCGTAGTCACCAAGAAAGGCGATCGCATGGCCATTGTGCAAATTGAGGACTTGACGGGGCAAGCAGAGGCCGTGGTGTTTCCCAAATCTTTTGCGCGAATCGAAGCTTATATTATTCCTGATGCTCGCTTAATGATCTGGGGCAAAGTAGATCGCCGCGACGACCGCAACCAATTCATCATTGATGATGCGGAGCTTGTAGAAGAAGTACGGATGCTGATGGTAGAGCTTGACCCCCAACGAGCTAGTGACATTGAAGCGCAGCATCGCCTCAGAACAGTATTACTAGAAAACCGAGGCGACGAGGAAAAAGCCAAAATTCTAGTAGTCGCGATCGTTTCTGCTTCTAACCGACGCCAATTTGTGCGCTTAGGGGCACAGTTCCGCGTGCAAGATTATCAGGCTGCTGTGGATGGTTTAGCGAGAGCTGGCTTTCAAGCCAGAGCCTCAGCTTTAGTTAATGCTTAAATTAGCGTTGATGTCGGTCAAAAATAAGGGAGTCATACTAAGCTCAGAAGTATTACTATCTAAAAAATTCTCTTGGAAGACCAGCCTCCCAACTCCCCCAATTCCGATATAGCGATCGGTCTCAACAAATTGGTTGAGGCTGTGGTTAAATCTGCGATCGCGGCCCACAAAAGTCAAAACTTAGAAGATGCCTTGGCAATTCGAGATGAACTCCAGCGCTTGCCTAGGGATTGGACGACCGAAGTCATCAACGGAGTCATGCTGGAATTAGTCCAGATTGACCCCATCCTCTGTCGCTGGTTCATTCTGGATGTATTTCTATATGACGCCGATCCAGAAGGTAAGGCAGATGTGGCTGAGCGCATCAACTTAATGCTGGCTGACCTCAAAACCAAAGGCTCTTGATCCACTCCCCGCTCTGAAGAGACGGGGATTCGGGACTCAAGCAGAGATTGCAGGCTGAGCCTGACTGACATCTCCTAATCCCCAGGTTGAAATCCCAACCTGTTTGATATTCACTGCGGCGTTGCCATCGCGGTCATTCACCGACTGGCATGAAGGGCAACGCCATTGTCGGGTCGATAGCTCCAGCGATTCCAAA